>JBDTIC010000283.1:0-4401 GCA_039936595.1 Ginsengibacter sp.
TGTATTGCTTAAACGTTTAAATATCAAATATATAATAAAGCTCTAAATAAAAAAATATTTTATCCGATGCAGATACAAGCCTTACAATGGTAAAAATTATTTTGAACTCTTTGATTTCGATGAGAAGATAGTTGTTATGATATCCTACCGGCAGGTAAGTTCTTAATTTGAATAATGCATCCGAAAATGGCAATAATTAATCGCAATCATTATCTTAGGCTGGAGGCAAAAAAAGTAGTGGCTGACTCCCGGTTCAGACGTACTTATACAACGTGTTAAGATAACGTGATGATTTTTTTATATCTCTGGCATTTTATACGGATTAAATTATCTTGGCAGAATTGAGCGTTTTTGGTAATCCTGGTTTAAAATTTTTATTTTTAATCAGGATTACTTTTTTATCAAGAAAATAATTATGAATAATTGGTGGCAGAAAGTTTATTTCGGAAACAGTGTTGAGGATTGGCTCATTGCATTAGGAGTTATAGTGCTTGCGGGAACCGTATTGTACGCAATAAAAAAGACAGTGATAAGAAGGCTAAAGAAATGGGCTTCAAAAACGGATAATTCGATAGATGATATCATTGTTGCCGGGATTGAGCGTTCCGTAATGCCTTTAATTTATTTTCTTATTGTTTATGCAGCTATTAATTATCTATCTGTTCCGGAAAAAATAATGAGCAAGGTGAGGGTGGCGGTATGGATCATTGTAATGTTTTATATATTAAGAAGTGTTACATCAGGTGTCAGACATTTCATATTTGGCAAAATAAAAGAGAAAACAGAAAGTGAGGCCAGGAAAAAACAAGCAAATGGACTTGTTCTGGTTGTCAGCGTTACTATCTGGATATTGGGTTTTGTATTTCTTCTTGATAACCTGGGTTACAATATAGGTACGTTAATAGCGGGACTGGGAATAGGAGGTATTGCGATTGCGCTGGCTGCTCAAACCATATTAGGTGATCTTTTTAGCTATTTTATTATCTATTTTGATAAGCCATTTGAAATAGGAGATTTTATAAACTTTGACAACAAAGCAGGAACTGTAGAATATATAGGGTTAAAGACGACACGCATCAAAACACCAAGCGGAGAGCAATTGATTTGTTCCAATAAGGATCTTACCGATTCGCGCATACATAATTTTAAACGTATGGAAAGACGGCGTGTCGTATTTAAGATTAGTATTATTTATCAAACAGCAGCGACTACCATTAAGGAAATTCCGGTACTTGTAAAAGATATCATTGAGCAGTCGGAGAATGTGCAATTTGATCGGGCGCATTTCATGAATATTGGCCCCTCAACTATTGATTTTGAATTTGTTTATTACGTTCTGAGTGCAGACTATATGCTATACATGGATAGGCAACAGAATATTTTACTATCAATATTTGAGACATTCGAAAAGAAAAAAATCAAGTTTTCTTATCCTACTCAAACTTTGTTTTTAGAGCAGAATCAAGCAAATACCGAAGCAAATGCTGATAAGCCACAACAAAGTGGGTGAAAAAGCATAGTTCAATTTGAATCGAAAGCATTTGTTGGCTGTGATGTAATGTTTGAAAATATTTGCAGAGCTTCCAAAAGAGTTATTTATTATTGTTAGAAGTCAGGCTCTTTGACGGGATTTGAACCTGGTTTTTCTCCAGATCCAGTACAACATTTTGCTCATTTTCTATTCTTTTCTTTCAATAGAAAGCTTATGATTGTATAAACCAAACATTTTAAAATTGTGTCCCGCGAACAAAAGAGGCTGAAAATAAATCATCATCAACTTTCAACTCCTCATAGCCGTTGGAATAAATTATTATAATTAAAATACCTTAATTTAGTTTTTCAAATAGTTGTTTATCTAACTAAATCAAATATGCTACACAAAAGAAATATTAATAAAGTTGCCGTGTTGGGAAGTGGTATTATGGGAAGCCGCATTGCATGCCATTTTGCGGGCATCGGAGTACAGGTATTGCTGCTGGATATACCCCCTAAAGAAGTAAACGAAATTGAAAAGAAAAAAGGGCTCTCACTTGAATCTTTCCAGGTAAGAAACAGGATTGTGAATGATGCTCTTGCTTCAACGATAAAATCGTCCCCCTCCCCCCTTTTTACTAAAGAAGCGCTAAAGAATATTGCGACAGGAAATTTTGAAGACAATATGAAAGATATTGTTTCCTGCGACTGGATCATTGAAGTGGTAGTAGAGAGATTGGACATTAAAAAGTTGATTTACGAACAGGTGGAAAAATTTCGTAATCCGGGCACCCTGATAACTTCCAATACCTCTGGCATTCCGATCCATTTAATGGCAGAAGGAAGGAGCGATGATTTTAAAAAGCATTTCTGTGGCACCCATTTTTTTAATCCACCACGATATTTAAGGTTGTTGGAGATCATTCCTACTGAATTTACAGACCACGAAGTAGTGGATTTTTTAATGCATTATGGTGATCTGTTTTTGGGGAAAACAACCGTATTGTGCAAAGATACACCCGCCTTTATAGCCAACAGGGTGGGCGTTTTCAGCATTATGTCCATTTTTCATATCATGGATCAATTAGATTTGACTATTGATGAAATAGAGACCCTCACCGGACCGATTATTGGAAGGCCAAAGTCTGCAACATTCCGGACGGCTGATGTAGTGGGAATTGATACTTTAGTAAAAGTAGCGATAGGTGTAAAGGAAAATTGTCCGGATGATGAAGCGAAAGAAATATTCACGATACCCGCCTGGTTGCAAAAAATGGTGGAGAATAAATGGCTTGGAGATAAAACAGGACAAGGCTTTTTTAAGAAGACAAAAGGAGCTGACGGAAAAACAGAAATTCTTACACTTGACCTAAAAACTTTTGAATATGCTACGAGGCAAAAGCCAAAATTTGCTACTATAGAAACTGCAAAGCCAATTGATGATCTTAAACAAAGATTAAAAATTTTATCAGCGGGAAAAGATAAAGCGGGAGAATTTTACAGACAATTTCATTACCGTCTTTTTTCTTATATCTCCCATCGTATTCCGGAAATAAGCGATGATCTATACCGCATTGATGACGCTATGAAAGCTGGTTTTGGATGGGATATTGGGGCCTTTGAAACGTGGGACGTGTTGGGTGTGAAAGAGACAGTTGAAGCTATGAAAAAGGAAGGATACGAGGTTGCCCCATGGGTTAAGGAATTTATAGATGCAGGCAACAGTTCATTTTACAAAGTACAGGACGCAACACGTTTGTACTATGATATTGGCAGTAAAAATTATCTGCCTCTCCAGGGAGTCCAATCATTTATTATTTTAAGTGATCTTAAGGAAAAAACGGTTTGGAAGAACAGCGCTTGTAATTTGTATGACCTGGGTGATGATGTGGTGGGATTAACATGGAACACTAAAATGGGAAGTATTGGCAGCGAAGTTTTAGAATCATTAAATAAATCCATTGCAATAGCGGAAGAGAAATACAAGGGATTGGTGATAGCCAATGACGGCGCACAATTCAGCGCTGGAGCCAATGTTGGTATGATCTTTATGTTGGCTGCAGAGCAGGAGTATGATGAATTAGATATGGCTGTAAGGCTTTTTCAAAATACCACTATGCGGATCAGGTATTCTTCGGTACCGGTAGTGGTTGCACCACATGGACTCACTTTAGGGGGAGGTTGTGAAATTTGTTTGCATGCCGATAAAGTGCAGGCCGCAGCAGAAACTTACATTGGTTTGGTTGAATTAGGTGTAGGCTTAATTCCGGGAGGAGGTGGAACCAAAGAATTTGCTTTACGGGCTTCGGACGCTATTCAGCATAATGAGCCTGAAACAATTCCATTGCAAAACCGTTTTATCACTATTGGTACAGCTAAAGTTTCAACGTCTGCCTTTGAAGCCTATGAAATGGGAATATTGCGGAAAGGCACAGACGAAATAAGTATGAATTTATCGAGGAGGATTGCAGATGCCAAACAAAGCGTGATAGATATTTTCGACGGTGGTTATACAACTCCGGTACAAAGGACTGACATCAAAGTTCTGGGGCGATCTGGTTTAGGAATGTTATATGCAGGAATTAATGGAATGTTCCGCGGAAATTATATTAGCGAATATGATGTAAAAATTGCAAAAAAGCTCGCTTATGTAATGTGCGGTGGCGACCTCAGCGAGGCAACTTTGGTAAATGAACAATATTTACTTAATCTGGAGAGGGACGCATTTTTGAGCCTTTGCGGCGAAAAGAAAACGTTGGAAAGATTACAAAGTGTATTGAAGACAGGAAAGCCGGTGAGAAATTAATTTGCCTGGCCGTCCCGTCTGACCATTTAATTCCTGAGTCAAAGTACCAGATCCACCTGATTGGACGGAAAGATCATCTAATTTCTCTCTTAATAGTATTTTACTTTATTAATTTTAAGGAT
>JBDTIC010000284.1:0-7544 GCA_039936595.1 Ginsengibacter sp.
TCCGTGCCTCCTGTTAATGAAGAAGTCACGCTTGAAATCTGCGCCTTTATGGAGGCTGCGGATGCAAGTAAGCAGAGAAATGGCGCTTCTGTTGCTTTAGATGAAACCTGGTCTAAGGCCAGAACCGATGCAAGGAAAAAATTAAAAAATTTAATTTAAAATAAAGTCTAAAATCCACCACATTGGTCAGTGTTTATGTTCTAACGACTGCACATTAAATTTTTTGATACGGGAAAAGTACTTAGGATTTGCTCAAAACTGCACTCACTGAAATTGTCTCATTATTAATTCTATATTTACTAAAACCAATTCAGGCTTTGATTTCGCAATCTACATATAGTGATAACGAACTACTTCAGCTAATGGCACGAGGTAACAGTGAAGCATTCGCTATTCTGTATCGCCGTTACTGGGAAGAATTATTTGTGACGACCGCGAAAGCCCTTCGCGATAAAGAGGGGGCGGAAGATGTAATACAGGATGTTTTTCTTTCTATTTGGAAAAGGCGTAATGAATTGAAGATAGAAGGTTCACTGGCTGCCTATCTCCACACGAGCGAGCGTTCATTTTCCCAATTCGGGTAAAACATTAATCAGACCAGATAGTATAGTAAAAAGTTAGAAAATATAAGTAATAAAAAGTTATCTGCAATCTATATCGCAAGTAGATAATGCAAACCTAATTGTGAGAAAACAACCTGATGGAAAATTCTTTTTCTGGTATGTTTGTTGATGCGAAAAATACGGCTTTATCGACGATAAAAGGCCAACTATAAAACCAGACGATGACCTCTTTAATTTTATTTATGGAATCGGGCGCTGAGGTACAATTGGGAGAAAAAAGCGCTTCCGATGGATTTAGAGGAATGCACGGACCTGCTACTATTGGGTAGGTTACTACTTATTTTTAATTGCTTCAATATTAATTAAAGACTTCGATTTTTCAGGCTCTTAGATTGACAATACGACTCAGACCCCTAATCCGTGCCATTTTAAAATGAGGCGTAATGTATAAAAATGAATAAAAACATTATTACAAAATTTTCTTGGAGACGACAAAAATGAAAGCAGGAAAGTGTTAGAGCACTTCCCTGCCGATAGGCTTTAGTTATCCGATATAAGAAATCCTTGGACAGATCATCTATTCTTCAAACTAAAAACCCAAACAAAGTTATGAATTTCAATGCCAATTATCTCCGGCAGGTACTCGTCAAAAAAATGCTGCTGACTAGAGCCTCCAATACGGTGCAGCGTATGAGCAGTGATCACACCAACCCCAAAAAAGTTTTTCCTGCGTTGAGAATGACAACGCTTCTTCTTTTCTCAGTCTACCTGAGTGCCGGTGCCGGTGGTTTGCCGCAAAGAGTAACCTTGTCGGCAATCAATGTGAAGCTGGACAAGGTTTTCAAAGAGATTAAAAAGCAAACGGGCTATGTATTTGTGTGTGATGCAAGGATAATGGATGGGGCAAAATCTGTTAGTATTCATGCTAAAGACGCGACAGTAGAGGAAGTATTAAAAGAATGCCTGCAGGGGCAGACACTTGCCTGTTCTATACAGGAGAAAACGGTTAAGATTTTTCAAAAGGAAAATTCTTATTTGACAACAAATCCGCGTAATGTTTTAATCCGAAATGGGGAAAATATACCTTCTATACCGGTTGATATCATAAGAGGAACAGTAATAGATGGATTGGGTAATCATCTTGCTGGTGTTTCGGTAATAGTAAAGAAAACTAAGAAGGGTACCAGTACAGATACTGGTGGCAGTTTCAGTATTGATGCCAATGTAGGTGATATATTGGAGTTTACGATGGTTGGATATAAAAAAGCAAGTGAAATAGTTGGGCAGAACAAAGATATTATGGTGGTAATGCAAATAGAAGCAGAGGTTGGAAGTGAAATAGTTGTGGTTGGGTATGGAACTCAGAGGAAAGTTGATCTGACCGGCTCGATTGCCACTGTAAGCAGCGATAAATTGGAAAGCCGGCCATTAACTAATCTTGGAGATGGACTTGAAGGGCTTATACCAAATTTGAACGTTAATTTACAAAATGGGCAACCGGGTACAGGCGCTTCTTATAATATAAGAGGATACACTACCATTAATGGAAATTCCAGTTCTTCTCCACTTATATTAGTTGATGGTGTACAGCGTGATCCTAACCTGATTGACCCTAATGATGTTGCTAGCGTGACGGTATTAAAAGATGCTGCCTCTGCAGCAATTTATGGAGGTAGGGCTGCTTATGGTGTAATTTTGATTACAACAAAAACCGGAAAGAAAGGCGCAACCCGAATAAGCTATACAGGCAATTATACCACATCAAGCCCGACTAACTTGCCGGAGTACATTAATTCTGGCGGGTATATAAAAATGTTTAACGATGCTCAAAGGACAGGAAGTTTAACAGGAGGTTCAACCTCCAGTGATCCGTTTACATCGCTTGACTCAAGTATGGCAGCAGCTTATCGCGCAGATCCTGCGAACAATCCTGATGCTTATCCGGACCCTGGAAATCCAATAAGATACCGGTATGTAGGCAATACAAATTGGGTGAAAGTATTATACCCGGGATGGGTGCCACAGCAGGAGCATCATTTGTCAGTATCAGGTGGGGAAGGTAAAACCACTTATTCGGCAAACCTTGGCTATCTTAAACAAGATGGAATGCAAAAGATAACTAATCAGGTTTATAAAAGAATTACACCAAACCTGAAGATTAATTCGGATATCACAAAATGGCTTACGGTGAATCTGAATATGTCCATGACCCATACTGATAATAATGGAGATGCCGGCACAGTTAATGGTCCTGGAGGTTCCTGGATACCTGGTGATTTGAGGCCGATAATGCCGGTTTACAACCCGGACGGCCATTTCGCCGGACAAGGAAACTTTTCCAATCCTGTTGCGATAATAAAAAGTTCAGGAAGAGATATAGGTTATGTAAATGATTTCTGGACTACAGGAAGAGTGATATTGAAACCGATAAACCACCTTACCATTACTTCCGATTATACATGGAATAGCTACACTAATTTTGATAAAGCAAATCTTATTCCGTTCAATGAATATGGAGTAAATGGTACCTTTTTGGATATATTTCCATGGACCAAGACTTCACAGGTCTCTGAAAAAAGACAGAACAATGAATATACTGCTTTAAATGCTTATGCAACTTATGAAAACACATTTAATAACAAGCACTCCTTTAAGGCTTTAATAGGTTATAACCAGGAATATTTTCATTATCGGGTGGGCAATTCTTTAGCCAGAAACCTTATAGATCCTACTTTACCTGCAATAGGGGTGAATAATGATTCTAAACCATCTGTTGGCGGTACCGAAACAGAGTCTGCATTAACAGGTACTTTTTTCAGACTAAATTATGCTTATAACGGAAAATATTTATTAGAAATTAATGGTAGGTATGACGGTACCTCTCGTTTTCAACCAAGTGACAGGTATGCGTTTTCTCCCTCAGTATCAGCAGGTTGGAATATTGCCAAAGAATCATTTATGCAAAATCTGCAAGAAACGATCAACGAACTGAAGATACGGGCTTCTTATGGGGAATTGCCTAACCAACTAACACCTGCCGGTGCCATATCATCAGGAGCACAATATCCTTATATTGCCACTATGCCAACTGGCACAGTAGGTTATTTATTTAATAACCAACCAGGAGTAACTGTAGGCACACCTGGCTTGATAAGTCCCACTTTCACATGGGAAAGAGTACAAACAAAAAATATAGGACTTGATTATGCATTAATAGGAGCAAAGCTGAATGGTAGTTTTGATTATTTTATTACTGATACTAAAAATATGGTTGTTGCAAGCCAGCAGTTACCGGCAGTATTAGGAACCTCTGCACCACCTTCTAATTCGGCAGATTTACGTACCAAAGGATGGGAGTTAAGCTTAACCTGGAATGATCGTATCATAAATAACCAACTACGTTATAGTATGACACTTGGTTTGTCAGATAACTCGAGTACTATCACTAAATACTCTGGTAACCCTACTGAGAGTTTAAGTGATTTTTACCCAGGAGAAAAGTTAGGAAATATATGGGGATTTACAACCGAAGGATTTTATAAAACTGATGCAGATGCTTCTGCCATTAATAATTCGGCCTTGGCTGGTTATACATGGCTTGCCGGCGATATAAAATATGCTGACCTGAACAAAGATGGAAAAATCAGCTATGGAGACAATACGGTAGCAAACCCGGGAGACCAAAACATAATTGGAAACTCAACACCAAGATATAAGTTTGGATTTAATCTGAATCTGGAATATAAGGGATTTGATTTTGCTGCATTCATTCAAGGCGTCTTGAAACGTGATTTTGACCCGAAAGGCAGTTACGTCTTTTATGGATTTGCGAATGCGGAATGGAACCTTCCCTATGCCTATGCATTGGATTACTGGACTCCGCAAAATCCCAATGCCTATTTTGCGCGCCCACGGTTCGGAGGTCATGGTAATCAACAAACGCAAACGAAATATTTGCTAAATGCAGCTTATGGAAGAGTAAAACAATTAACCTTTGGATATACCCTCCCAAAACAGCTAATAAGTAGATGGAATATACAAAAAGTCAGGGCATATATAACAGGTGCAAACCTGATTACAATAACTTCTCTGTTTAAAGGTTTTGACCCTGAAATAATAAACTTCGGTGGCGGTTATACTACTTACCCTATTAATAAATCTGTGTCTTTTGGCCTGCAGGTCACCTTATAAAGACCACTCATTAAATGATAAGAAAATGAAACATACACATATTAAATACCTGATACTTTTTGCCAGTATAGCTTTTGCATCTTGTAAAAAGGAAAGCTTTCTCAATCGTGTTCCGTTAAGCAGTATCAGTCCGCAAAACTTTTTTGAAAATGAAACTGATTTACAATTGTATTGTAACCAGTATTATTCAAATTTGCCGGTACAGAGTTTTTTTACAGCGGATCAAAATTCTGATGACAAGGCACCTGCGACCATTAACTCATTTTTAGCGGGAACCTACACCATACCTCCTTCTGCGAGTAGTACTGGTTGGAATTTTGGTTTTAACAGGACCTTGAATTTTTTTCTGGCAAATTTTTCCAAGGCAAATATTAGTGACAGCATTAAAAATATCTATGTAGGAGAAACTTTGTTTTTCAGGGCAATGGATAATTGGAATAAGGTAAAAACTTTTGGTGATATTCCGTATATCAACACTTATATTTCGGATACCTCTAAAAGTATTTTGTTTGGAACCAGGATGCCTCATAAACAAGTGATGGATTCCGTATTAAAAGATTTAAACTTTGCCGTTGTCAGTATACCGGTAAGTACTTCGGACGGGCGTTTAAATAAATATGATGCATTGGCTCTTAAAGCACGCATTTGTTTATGGGAAGGAACTTACAGAAAGTATTTTGGTGTTGGAGATGAGACATCTTATTTGCAGGCCGCATCAGATGCAGCCGACCAAATAATAAATTCAGGTTTATTTAGCATTTATACTACCGGCCATCCACAATCAGATTATTATAATCTGTTCATTCAGGAAGAATTAAAGGGCAACCCTGAAGCCATAATGGCCAAGCGATATCTCCCGATTGTATTGACAAATAATGTTGACAGACAATTAGGCGAAAACGGACTGGGATACAGCAAAGATTTTGTGCGGTCATTTCTATGCACCGATGGGTTACCCACTTCCAAAAGCCCATTATATGCCGGTGATGATTCTCTTGGGGCAGAGATAAAAAACAGGGATCCGCGATTTGCACAACAGATTGCAACCAGGGGATTTGATTTTCTAAACGGCGATATTATTACATTACCCAGAATCGGAACTACAGTTACTTCTACAGGATACCAGCCGATTAAAGGACGATCCTCCAGTATTACCGCATGGAATGCGAATCAATCTACATTTGATTTTTTTATTTTCAGGTATGCTGAAACATTATTGATAAAAGCAGAAGTAGCTGCAGAATTAGGAATATGCTCGCAAACCACATTGGATAATACTATTAATAAATTAAGGGATAGGGTAGGGATGCCACATTTAACAATGGATGTAGCAATAGATCCCGCATTGGCTTCAAAGTTTCCTGCCGTTGCAGGTCCATTTCAAAACATAATTCTTGAAATCCGCAGAGAGAGGAGGGTTGAATTAGGATCAGAAGGTTTTCGTTTTGATGATTTGCATAGATGGAAAGCAGGTGATTTGATTAGTAACCCGGAGACAATTCTGGGAGTAAAGCTCATTCCATCTGTACGAGCTGAATATCCACCTTCGCAGGTGAGCGGAATAGTTGTAAATGGTAATGATTATGTGCGGGTATATCCGAATATTACTTCCCGTGTATGGAATGATAAAATGTATTTGTTCCCTATTCCCATTCAGGAATCAACTTTAAATCCAAACCTGACTCAAAATCCTGGTTGGTAGCGGTTTCCTGATAAATTATGGTTTCATATTTATAAGAAGTTAATTAACACCCAAAAAACGAGAGTTAAAATCAATCCAGCTTATCTTTTGGATATTAGGTGTTTCAATTGTTTTATAATTCTTATGCTTGTTTAGAACAGGCAGTAGACTGAAGATATGCATTGGTTCTATTTCCTTGTCATTTCAACTAAATCAGATTAATTATTATGAAAAGAATTATTTGGAACGTGACAATTACGGTTTTATCAATATTAATTGTGTCAAACTGTTGTGGGCAAACTATTAAAAGTAATGTGCTGCCTACTACGCAACAAGTGATTTGGGCTGACGAGGATATTGGGGTAATCATTCATTTCGATATAGACCTTTATGTTCCGGATACTTATCACTATGGTCAAAAAAATAGCTTACCTCCATTAAGTGTATTTCATCCCTCGAAATTAAACACAGATCAATGGATTAAGGCAGCTAAATCTGCCGGTGCCAGATATGCTGTTTTTGTTGCAAAGCATGGAACAGGATTTGCCAATTGGCCTTCCAAAGCCAATAATTATAATGTCGGCCATACTCCCTGGAGAAAAGGCAAAGAAGATATAGTAGCTGATTTCATAAAGTCCTGTAAGAAATACGGAATCAAACCTGGAGTCTATTATAGTGTTAATAGCAATACCTACTACGAAGCCGGGAATAATATGACTGATTCTGCGCGTGAGGAGTATAACAAAATGGTGTTGATGCAGGAAAAGGAATTATGGACTAACTATGGGGAATGGTTTGAAATATGGTTTGATGGAGGTATTCGCCCAACAATTAAAGGGGGTGTGTCAGATCAATTAGAGGCAATGATCAAAAAATATCAGCCAGATGCTATTTTATTCCAGGGGCCTGCATCGTGCAGGAATGTAATCCGGTGGGTAGGTAATGAACGGGGCGATGCTCCTTATCCGATGTGGAGCAGGGCAGATACTATTACTCAGTCCAATGGGATGGTGGAAATAAAAGGGTTAAATGGTAGTCCTGACGGCAGTATATGGTGCCCTGCAGAATCGGATTTTCCCAGCCGGAAAAAATCAGCATGGGAAGGAGGC
>JBDTIC010000285.1:0-12851 GCA_039936595.1 Ginsengibacter sp.
CCAGTATCCTATTAGCAAACTACACAACCAAACGATCTGTGCCCGTTGTTTACTATAGATATAGATGATGGCCGATAGCATATACGCCATTCCAATTCTTCCCAATACACTCCCAAAACGTATTTCAGAAACAGGTCGGATTTCCAAACCGTTATTCGCTATGATTCCAAGAATCACCAAGACTAACCCTCTTTTCACCACCTTCATTAATATTTTTTGCTTCGGTATACCCTTCTCTATAAGTCGGCCAAGCGAATACGGTATTGCCACACCGGCGAGAAAAATAAAAAGTGGAAAAATTAAATCATAGAGATGAAATCCGTTCCAGGCCGGGTGTGAGAATTGCTTGGAAATTGTATTCCAAAAAGGAGAGTCCGTTGCTTTTGCAAGGCCTCCGAATACACCTTCCAGGCCCATGATCATCAGCATATCAAGCCCCCGAAGCGCATCGAGAGAGTAAAGACGTTGAGAAACTAAATCCTGTTTCATGAGATTATAATATTTATTTGATTACATTGATAATACTGTATTTTAGTTCATTTCTCAATATTCTAACAATTCAAGAATTCATGATCTGCTTCTTTACATTATAACATTTACCAGTTAATTATTTCAATAACTATCCAATACTTAGATATCAAAATATTAAAATGCATTATTTGAAAACTAACACATTAACAGGCTATTACTTACTCTGAATTTGTAAATTTCAACTTGAGACTTGCTGACAATTTTTATAGAAATTCAATTTAAAGGCTAAAGATATATTTTACCAAAGAAAAAGTAGCATTATTTTTGTTTGTGTCGTGGTTTGCTAATCTCACCATTTTGATAATCGGGAGAATCGCAAATAAAATGACTTAAGAAAACATTGTCTGGTACTATTCTAATGGGGAATAGAAATTGACACTAAATCATTGTAGATTAGCTTAAATATCATAAACGAAATAATGTTGGCGTACTACAAATAAAACCATCACAAATTTAAAATTTTTTAACTTTGAAACCCCTGTTTAAAAATCATGTCCAGAATTCTTGTAGTTGATGATGATACAGATATACTGTCTGTTATGGAAATCCTGCTTACGATGAAAGGTTTTGAGGTAGAAGTTACTGCGAAGGGAGAAAACACGGTACCTAAAATATATTCTTTTAAACCAGACCTTATTTTACTGGATGTTCTTATTTCCGGTCATGATGGACGCACCATTTGCAAACAGCTCAAATCAGATAAAGCTACCCAACACATTCCTGTAATTATGTTTTCTGCTCACCCCGGAGCAGCAGCTACTATAAGCGATTATGGCGCTAACGATTTTATTGCGAAGCCATTTGATGTTAATCATCTTTTACAGAAAGTGAACGAACAACTTGGAATCAATCCCAATTAAGCAACAGGCATTCTGTAAACTTCCCCGCCTGGTTTTAATTTTATGTTTCTAGATCCAATAATAATCCTGATATTTCGAATGATAACTGACCAAAAGCTATTTAATACACTGAAGTTATTATTGTAATTTCCCTCATTTCAAACTGATTTGATCGGTTTCATTATTATATTGCTTCTTAAAAAATAAAAAACGTGGTGCATGAATTCATTTTTAAAATTGGCAAACACTCCTTTCAAATTCAGGCTGTTTTTGTTCTATAAACTCCCCGCTGCGTTCTTTTCGGGATTGAGAATAAGAGAATGTACTGATGAAAAATGTATTACATCTGTTCCCTTCAAATGGCTTACTCAAAATCCTTTCCGATCGACTTATTTTGCTTCCTTAGCCATGGCGGCTGAGATGAGTACTGGTGCCCTTGCTTTAAGTAACACCTTTAAACAAACCCCTGCCGTGTCAATATTGATTACAAAAATGGAAGCTCAATATTTTAAAAAAGCGACTAGTCTCACTTTCTTTACATGCGAGGATGGATTATTGATGTCAGGCATCGTAGATCAAGCCCGCAAAAGCGGGGAAGGCAAAACAGTTACTGTAAAGGCCATTGGCCAAAATGAAATGGGTGAATTAATTGCAGAATTTTTATTTACATGGTCGTTTAAGATCAAAGAAAAAAGATAATCCGATAATGGATTTAACATTAACGGTCTCACAATTTGTTACTTATCTTTATTTTCTTTTTTGCATCCTTAAAACCTATTTATGAAGATTGCATTTCATGGCGCAGCCCGTACTGTAACCGGTTCTAAACATCTACTTACGTTAACCAACGGGAAAAAATATTTACTAGATTGTGGCTTATACCAGGGCATGGGAAAAGAGACTGACGAACTCAATCGCGACTTTGGTTTCAATCCTTCGGAAGTAGATCACCTCATACTTTCTCATGCTCATATTGATCATTGCGGATTGATTCCAAAGCTAATCAAAGAAGGCTATAGCGGTAAAGTGTACGCAACACCTGCTACTAAGGATCTTGCAGCTATCCTTCTGGCAGATAGTGCCGGTATCCAGGAAAATGACTTGAAGTTTGTCAATAAAACCCGTGCTGCCCAAGGAAAAACTTATCTTTCGCCGCTGTATGTGATGGAAGATGCTACAAGAGCAATCGAACATTTTGTCACGGTTGATTACGGCAACTGGTTTACAATTGACGAGAATGTTCAATTCATGTATTTGGATGCCGGACATATTATCGGCAGTGCCACCGTCCATTTAAAAATTACTGAAAACGGAAAAGAAACTCATCTTACTTTTTCAGGTGATCTGGGAAGGTACAGGGATATTATCTTAAAATCACCGGAAGTTTTTCCACAAGCCGATTATATTATCATGGAATCTACCTACGGGGATAAATTACACGAAACAATAACCGGTACTCCCGACAAGCTTCTTGAATGGATTACCAAAACCTGTCTACAAAAAAAAGGGAAATTAATAATACCTGCATTCAGCGTGGGCCGCACTCAGGAAATATTATATGCACTTAATCAATTAGAAAATGAAAACCGCCTTCCTGATATTCATTATTACGTGGATAGCCCATTAAGTAAGGAAGCAACTGAAGTAATTGAAAGCTATCCTCAATACTTTAATAGTCGTGTGCAAAAACTTTTACTGAATGATGAAGATCCGTTTAACTTTAAGGGGTTAAAATTCGTAAAATCTGTGGAGGAAAGTAAATCGCTCAATTACAGATCTGAACCCTTAGTAATCATTTCTGCCAGTGGAATGGCCGATGCAGGCAGAGTGAAGCATCACATCAGCAATACAATTGAAAATAGTAGAAATTCGATCCTACTAACTGGTTATTGTGAGCCCAATTCACTGGGCGGAAGATTGAAACTGCACCCGAAAGAAGTGGGAATATTCGGCCAGTCACATGAAGTGCATGCCGAAATAGGAGAAATAAAAAGTATGAGCGCACATGGAGATTACGAAGACATGAGCCAATGGCTGGCCTGTCAAAACCCAAAAGAAGTTAAAAAGCTATTTTTGGTTCATGGTGACTATGATGTGCAACAGGTTTTTAGGGATCGTCTAATTAGTAAGGGGTTTTTGGATGTTGAAATTCCGGCAAGACATACTGAAGTCGGACTGGGTTGAAACTAATTCAGATTTGCATACGTTTATAACAGTAGCTTACAAAATCAATAAAAAGAAATTACAATTTCTCATCCTGGCTTCTGATAGTTCTACAAATAGGAAACAGAAAAAAAGGTTACCGTATGATAACCTTGAATAACTAACTAACAATAGGTTCCATTAATGATAACCTACCATGCCAACTGTTGTTTTGCATCCAATTCTGGAAGAAGTGCATGAGGTAATGCTGGCTCCCATTATAAAGATAACTAATACAATGAAAAACTTTTTCATTTTAATACATTTATGTGGTTTAATGAATGGAATTTACCGAGGAAAATGCCTCTTTGGTATAATTGCTAATTCTTCAAGAAAGGGATTGGAAAGGCAGCTTGTACAAATTAACAAAAACTAAATGAAAAATGCAAGGAACGAAGCATTTCTTTTTATTCGTCTTTTAGAAAAAACTGTTAAGTTTTGAAAAAGGGTGCGTCTTAGCAGATAATTATAGAACAAAATCAATTGAAGGAGTTATAGAAAATTTTATTGTTTCAAAAACGCATTAGTTAGTTATTTTCGGGCAGTTAATTGAACAATAAGCAATCCGGTGAGTACGCAGACAATATTTTTACGTTAGTTGCTTTGTGTCGAAAGATTCAGTAAATTTAATAATCTGTTGTTTTCCTACTTCTGTACTTTGGTATATTTTTCTATTCGCGATTGAATATAAAGAATAACATGTATAGCTATGAGAAGTTCAAACACAATTTCTTTAATTATCATAAAATAAATGTTGGATGAATATTATTTATAAAATAAACGAATAAGCCTAAAAAATATTATATACCAAATTCATAAAGCGAGCAAAAAAATTCCCCAATTGCAATTGAGGAATTTTATGCGCATCACGAATACTTACCTGATCTCAAAACTTATACCTGCCTGAAGGTTTACTGAACTCAAATCCTTATATCCATCCTTTTTATAAGGTGCATAGTCATAGGTACCTCCCAGATAAAACCCTGATGTACTCATCTTTTTGAATGGAATCATTATACCTACACCAGCCTGCCCAACGAAGCCAATATTGGTTCGAGTATTACCAAATTCTCCAAAATATTGTTTGAAATTAATAAGGTTTCCCCCGGCACCTGCAGAAATATAAGGTTTCACGAACGAATTGGTGAGTGGATAATATTTTGCTTTCAACATCAATGGTGTTGTTTGAATAGAATTACTTATTACTGCCGAAATGTCCTGGTTAGGGCCAGTATGATATATATCTCTCGGGTACTTTTGATAATAATCCTGAAATCCGATTTCTACGCCCGCAGCTAATTTATTACTGAACGGATACATAAGGCTCCCTTTGAAACCTCTTGGCGAATTATTACTGACTAAATCAGACTTAAATCCACTTACCGGCATGCTATAATTATAATTCAATTCTAATGTTAATGGATTTTTTTGAGCTGTCGAGGATTGAGCAAAAAGAATGCTTACAATTATAAAACAACTTGCTATTATATTATTTTTCATCGTTTTAAATTTTTAATTTTTCTTTAAATAGGAGGATTGATCAAACAGTGATTCTACCTGCTTATCAGCCACACTTGTATTGAATATGCCACTACCCCTTATCAGTCCGGTCCATATCACATCAATTTTCTTGTTATCACTTTTAGAGGCGCTTTTTAAATCCAACATATCAACTGAAATTGCTCCTTCTTTAACGCTGTAAACACTGTATGCATAAGGTATGTAATATCCATAGCCTGGATATCCCCAATAGTATGGATCATAGTATCCACCATAATCACCCCAATAATTGCCATAGCTGATTACACCTGTAGAAGTACTGATAATGTGATTCACATTCACCCCCAGGTCTGGATTATCGTTTTTAAGTACCAGCCGGTATCCTGCCTGATTCATGTATTTTTTAACGGCATTTATATAGGCCAGATCTACATCATTTAATTGACGGGTAGATTTTCCGTTGTCAATTATCGCTACTGAATCGGAAATACTATACGTCTTAAAACTTGAGAAATTAACAGTGGAATCACGATCGGTTATATATATACGGGATTCGTCTGCATTTAAATTGTTAAGGGGATCTTTGTTGCAGCCAATATAGAGGACTGCGAGGCAAATTAACCACCCGTTTGTTAATAATTTTTTCATAGTTTTTTCTTTTTATGGTTAATAATATTTTTTTATAGTTCTGTCTGGCATTGCGCAAAAGCAATGCCCGAAAGGCCTAAAGGAGTTTTAAGATTCATCTTGATTTCCAGTTTTAGGATACTATTATCTTAAAGAATATTAACTCCCCTGGATAATGCTGTTTAATTCGTTCAAACCGGCGCCTGTTGCATGTTTAGATTTTCTTGCTGCTCTTAGCCACATGCCTTCCGGCTTTCTGCTTTCCACCTTTTGCCTATCTTTGCGATTCATTCAATAAACATGAGTACTAAAGGAAAAGTTTTGATGGCAATGAGCGGCGGTATAGATAGTACAGTGGCAGCTTTAATGCTTCATCATGAAGGATATGAGGTAGTTGGGATTACTATGAAAACATGGGATTATGCCACAAGTGGCGGTAACAATAACAAACAAACCGGTTGTTGCAATATTGACAGTTTTAATGACGCAAGAATGGCAGCAGTTCAGCATGGATTTCCGCATTTTATTCTTGATATCCGCGAGGAATTTGGTGGCTTTGTGGTTGACAATTTTGTAGAAGAATATTTAGCAGGCCGCACTCCCAATCCCTGCATTTTATGTAATACTCATATTAAGTGGCGTGCACTGTCAAAAAGAGCAGATGCACTTGGCTGTGATTATATTGCTACCGGGCATTATGCACAGATTCATAAACATGACAATGGAAGATATTTTGTAAGAAAAGGAATTGATGAAACAAAAGATCAGAGCTACGTGCTTTGGGGACTTCAACAGGATCTATTAAGTCGGACTATTTTACCATTAGGCGCGTACCGCAAAACACAGATCAGGCAGATGGCTATTAATTACGGCTACCCGGAGCTGGCAAAAAAGAATGAAAGTTATGAAATTTGTTTTGTGCCCGACAACGATTATCGAGGATTTTTAAAAAGAAAAGTAGAGGGACTTGAAGAAAAAGTATCAGGTGGTTTTTTTGTGGATAATACCGGCAAAATTTTGGGGCCGCATAAAGGCTACCCATTCTATACAATAGGTCAGAGAAAAGGACTTGACATTGCGCTCGGAAAGCCTGCTTTTGTTACAAAAATTATTCCTGAGACCAATACCATAGTACTTGGAGATGAAGAAGATTTGAAAGGACTCAATATGACAGTAAAGGGGCTCAATTGGGTCAAATACGAAGGGATTACGGATGGGATGGAAGTCGTTACCAAAATAAGATATAAAGATAAAGGTGCTCTTTCCAACCTGTTCACATACGAAAATGGACTTAATGTCCGTTTTTATGAAAATGTAAAAGGAATAGCACCAGGACAGAGTGCTGTGTTCTATGAAGACGATGATGTGATTGGTGGTGGAATTATTCAGAGAAATTAAAGCTGAGCAATTTAGAATTTAATCGTTTAGTCGCATTCATTATCTGAAATAGAAAAGTTATACAGAACCACGGTTTACCCCCTTGCAAAAACATTTTTAATGCCTTGTATGACTAAATATCTGATTGGTTTGTGTTGGTTGGCTTTGTTGTTTGCATCATGCAGGAAAGAAAGCGTTGATTTTAAAGCCGATTCTGTCAATGACTATTTTCCATTACAAGTTGGTAAATACATTACCTATAAACTTGACTCTATTCAATATACCAACTTCGGGCAAAATGAAACAATAATTCATTACGAAGCACAAGACAGAATTGATGCACAAATTGCAGATAACCTGGGCAGGCCTGCATTTCGGATTATACGATACCTGCGCAAAAATTCTACAGAGGAATGGAATCCCGATAATGTTTTCATGGCTGTGCCTACAGGCAATTCAATTGAATATATTGAAAACAATCTTCGGTTTGTAAAATTAGTAGTGCCGGTTAAACAGGGATTTTCATGGAAAGGAAATTCTGCCATTGATACTTATTCACCTGATTACGGCTTAACCTTTTTAGATGATTGGGACTATACTTATGACAGTGTCGGAGTACCGTTGTCAGTTAACTCACTCAAGATTGAAAACACGATCACCGTAGATGAAAGGGATGAATTTTTAGGACAGGATCCTTCTATCGGAGGAACTCAATATGCAGAAAAAACTTATTCCATTGAAAAGTATGGAAAGGAAATTGGCTTAGTCTATCGTGAATTTTTGCATTGGGAATATCAGGGTCCACAGGCGGGTAGACCAGGCTATTATGACGGTTATGGCATCAGGATGAGCATCATAGACCATAATTAAACCAGGCTAATTTCCGAATCTTTCAAAACTTTTTTTACAGAGAATAAGATGTCTCCAGCCGATTTACGTTTTCATATTATTAGAAGAAATTATTTACTCATTTTATTCGTCTTATTGTTTGTAGAGAGTACCACTGCCCAGTACAGCCGGTACATTGTAAAGTTCAAGGATAAAACAGGAACTCGCTTTTCAGTAAATGATCCGTCTAAGTTCTTGTCACCAAAAGCCATTGAAAGAAGAAGGAAACAGCATATTGCTATTGATGAAACAGATTTGCCAATAGTAGTTCGTTATGTGGATAGCATCCGATCATCAGGAAATGTTGCTATTCTTGATTGTTCAAAATGGTTCAACCAGGTTTGTATTGAAACAACTGACGCTGCTGCATTGGCAAAGATCAACAAACTACCTTTTGTAGTAAATGCCTTACCTGTAAAGCGTTTTATGAGGCAAAATGTAATTGAAAAAAATAAATTTAATGAGCAAATACATGATATCGCTACCACCTTGTCTCCCGAGCCCAAAGGCAATTATTATACCTATGGAAATTCATTTGACCAGATTCATATACATAAAGGAGAGTATTTGCATAATAAAGGCTTTCGGGGTGAAGGCATGTTGATAGCAGTAATAGATGCCGGATTTTATCATTACAAAATCTTGCCTGCCTTTGATAGTGTAAGATATAATAACCAAATCATAGATACATATGATTTCGTGAATAATGAAGTAAGTGTGGATGAGGATAATAATCACGGAATGATGTGTTTCTCCATTATGGCAGCAGATATACCTAATCAATTTGTAGGTAGCAGTCCTAAGGCTGATTATTTATTATATAGATCAGAAGATGTTTCTTCTGAATCTCCTGTTGAAGAACAGTATTGGATAGCTGCCGCAGAACGGGCTGATAGTATAGGCGCTGATGTAATCTCCACTTCCCTGGGATACAATACATTCGATAACCCAACATTTAATTATACGTATGATGACATGAACGGGCATACTACACTTATCGCTAAGGCCGCGACTCTTGCCGCAAAAAAAGGAATGATAGTAGCTGCTGCTGCCGGTAATGAAGGTAATAACCCCTGGCATTTTATTTCTACACCTGGCGATGCCGATAGCATTTTAACAGTAGGCGCAGTAGATGGTACGGGGAAAGTAGCCGGGTTTAGCAGTTATGGTCCTTCAAGTGATGGAAGGGTAAAGCCCACAGTTGCTTCAATAGGAGCCGGAACTATCCTATCTTCTGATACAGGACCTATCGGAACCGGCGATGGAACTTCATTTGCCACGCCCAACCTTGCAGGGTTGGTTGCTTGTTTATGGCAGGCCTTCCCGGAGTTAACTAATATGGAAATAATAGATGCTATAAAAAAAAATAGTAGTATTTACAAAACACCTGATGATAGGATTGGTTATGGTATTCCTGACTTTCAGGCGACTTATGACAGCCTTGACCAACAACGGACCTTAAGAAACGCGATTAAAATTTTAGGGAATAATAAAATAAAAATTTATCCTAATCCTTTTAAGAATAAATTCATTTTTTTGATAAATCCGGATCATACGGCGATGGCTACTTTCAGACTTTATGATTCAGCTGGAAAGTTGTATTTAGAGAAACAAGTGTCTTTACGGGAAGGTGTTCCACAAATTGTGAGCTTTGATAATTTTAAGCGACTACAAAGTGGAGTATATATTTTAAACTTTTTCGATGGTGTAAGTAGTCAAAGTTTTAAAATTATTGCAATCTAAGTTACTTTCTAAATAATGCCGCAAAAAGTGTGTCTGACTGGATTTGACTTCCTTTAAGGTACTTGCCTTCAATCAATTCCAGGTTTAAGTTTTCCTGAAAAAAATGGACATTGTCTTCATTTTCTTTTTTGAAGACAGAGCAGGTAATGTAAAGAAGATAGCCATCTTCCTCAAGATAGCGAACAGCATTAGAAACTATCCGTTGCTGCAATGATGAATATTCTTCAATTTTCTTCCGACGAAAATATCTCAATTGCTCAGGGGTACGTGACCAGGTGCCTGAACCGGAACAAGGAACGTCAGCTATAATAAAATCAAATAAATTCCCGAATTCCATATTAAACGAATTAACAGACAGATCGGCAACAAAAGAATGATAGTTCTTTATCCCAGCCTTTGCAAAACGGGTGCGCAAATTTTCAAGAATACTTTTACGGCTATCACTTACTGTCAACTTAATATCTTTTAATGTATCATACGCTAAAATAGATTTTCCTCCGCTTGCAGCGCAACAGTCCCAGATCTTAATATGGAATTTATCGAAATTAGGCTGCTTAATAAATTGGTCCACATTCTGTGAATTGTAATCCTGAATCACCGCTTCTTTATCAATTTTTATGACATCACTCACCTTGGTATTGTTTGAAAAAGAAAGGCATGTATCAGTTATAGTTTCATAATGAATTGCTGCTGCGTTCAGTTTTTGTAATACAGTTGGTTGAAATCCCGGACGAATTCGTATAAATAATTTTGGCTGCTTTAAAAAAGATTTGATAAATCCATCCTTATCCACCTCGGCACTTAATTCATCTTTTAAAGGAAAAATCGCTTCTATATTAAAAACTTCTTTGGTTATTAATAATTTTTCAGAAAGAGTTAGATCTATTTTTTTACTCCAATCAGGCGTAAAAGATTCCAAAAATGATGAAGGTTCCTCTCCCACAAGAAAAGTGGCTAAATGGAATCTATCTTCTATACTGAGATTTTCGATAGCTCCAGAACCTAAGCGGAAAAAATTGTAACAAAGTGCAGTTATTTTTTTTCGGTCTCTCGAGCCATGTTTTTTATGAACTGAAAAATATTTTTTTAAATAAAGATGAAAAGGTTGAGTTCCATCATAGACCGTTACCAGGTTACCTGCATAACTTAAATATCTGTTCGAATGGCTTTTTTTTTGGCTGCTCAACATTTCTTTTCGGTGCATTTATAGGCATTCTATTTAAAAGCGCAGGAGGAGAAACCGTTTTGAAAAGAAATCAAAAAAAAGAGGACTAAATTTATTAACGTGACTAAAGCTCAAGAAGTGCCTTAACGGGATCCTTCCCAAATAACAGCTGTTCAGGGTTTTCAAGCATTTCCTTAAGACGCACCAGAAAACTTACGGATTCGCGTCCATCAATAACCCGGTGATCATAACTTAAAGCAATATACATCATTGGCCTGATTACCACCTGGCCTTTTATTGCCACCGGACGCTCTACTATATTATGCATGCCAAGTATGGCACTTTGAGGTATATTCAGAATCGGAGTACTCATTAATGAACCAAAAATACCACCATTAGTAATAGTAAAAGTTCCACCAGTCATTTCTTCTATGGTAAGTTTACTTTCTCGTGCTTTTACCGCTAATTGCACAACTTCCTTTTCCAGGTCGGCCATGCTCAGGCTTTCTGCATTTCTTATTACAGGAACTACCAAACCCTTAGGTGATGAAACCGCTATAGAAATATCGCAGAATTCATGATAAATAATATTCTCTCCGTCTAATCGTGCATTTACAGAAGGCCACTCCTGCAAAGCAAAGCATACCGCTTTTGTAAAAAAGCTCATAAATCCAAGATTTACCTCATGCGTTTTCTTAAAAGTTTCTTTGTACCTGGTTCTTAATTCCATTATTGCACTCATATCTACTTCATTAAAAGTAGTCAGCATGGCTGTGCTGTTTTTGGCTTCTACCAATCTGCGGCTAATTGTTCTCCGTAAATTGGACATTTTTTGTGCTCTTTCTTCACGGGTGAAAAGCAGCTTTCCTATCGCTGTGCCTGGATTTGACAGTGCTTCAAGCACATCGCTTTTTAGAATTTTTCCGCGGGAACCAGAAGCAGTTACTTTTGAGACATCCACTTTTTTATCTGCTAAAATCGCAGCAGCTACAGGACTGGCTTTTATTTCTTTACCAGATTCTTGTTTTTCCTTATCTTCTATTTTACTTACTGGTTTAATCTCGTTTTTTGGTTCCTCTTTTACTGTCTGGCTTTTATCGACTTTCTTATCATCTTCAGCATCAGCAGGTTTTTCGGCAGTATCGTCAACCGTACAAACCACGTCTCCTATTTTTAAAGTATCCTCCTCTTTGGCAATTGTATGCAAAATTCCTGCCTTCTCTGCATTAATTTCAAAAGTAGCTTTTTCACTTTCGAGTTCTGCAATTACTTCGTCTCTGTTTACCCATTCACCATCCTTTTTGATCCATTTGGTAAGTGTGACTTCACTAATGCTTTCACCAATCGTGGGAACTTTAATTTCTACTGCCATGAATTATATTTAAGATTTACAAACCTAAGCTAAATTGAGAAATACACAAAAGCAAAGGAAAATAGATTAAATATAATATTAGCAGACAGGCTGTTACTGAATACTCTCTCTTTGTTTTTGTTCCAATTCAGGCCTTAAACAAGCGTCTGTCTATCAATAAAAGATTTTGTGGCTCTGTATTAAATTATTTACTTTTAAAGAAAAAAGGGGACGAAACGAATTGCAGAGATGATACTTAATCATTATCTTGCCGCGCTGTAGTTTCCATTATACCATTGATCAGAAAAAAGTTCGAAATATCTCTTAATCAAACATTTTTATATGCTTAAAAAATTTCTGTTTATCATATCTTGTTTTGTTTTTACATTTAATTTAGCTCAGTCTCAACTCACTGTTACCGGTGCCAATTTTATGGTTTATTCGGGTGCTACTGTTACCGTAAAGGGTAATATTTCAAGTACTAAAAACATTTTAGGCCTGGGCAAAATACGATTAGATGGAGATAATCTACAAACCATAAATATGAATGGATTTTCTATACCTAATCTTGAAATTGATAATGCAGATACTATCCTGTTAACGGGAGATGCGAGAATTGGTAATTCTC
>JBDTIC010000286.1:0-2904 GCA_039936595.1 Ginsengibacter sp.
CTGTTATTGATTGCGATTATACCTGCTTTCCTCGGAGAATCCTATTTCAATGACAAAAGCTATGCGCTGACAAGAGGACAAACCCCTGAGCGCCGGGAGCTTGACTATATGCGTTACCTCGGAGCCAGTGATGAGACTGCGAAAGAGGTGAAACTTTTTAATCTTTCGCAATTTTTAATTGGGCGGTTTAAAATACTCAGCGACAAGTTTTATGCGGATAATAAAAACCTTTCGGTGAGACGCGCTTCATGGGGAACTTTTTTTGCCTTGCTTGGAAGCCTGGGCTATTACACCGCTTACGTGGTTATGATCCTTAAAACAGTTGAAGGCGCTATTACGATTGGTTCACTGACTTTTCTCGCCGGATCATTCAGGCAATTAAGAAGTCTGCTTGAAAATATTCTGTCTCGGTTCACGACAGTATCGCAGGGAGCTATTTACCTGCGCGATTTTTTTGATTTTTTCGAGATACAACCAAAGATAAAAGTGGCGTCGAATCCTGTGCCTTTTCCGAATCCTATCAGGCTGGGAATCACTTTTGAAAATGTAGGATTTAAATATCACAACACCGATAAGTGGGCTAACCGCCATTTAAGCTTCACACTGGCTGTAGGTGAAAAAATGGCCCTGGTTGGTGAAAACGGTGCGGGCAAAACGACTCTGGTAAAGTTGATGGCGCGCCTGTATGACCCCGTTGAGGGCCGTATCCTGCTGGATGGCATTGACCTGCGCGAATATGATATCGTGGAGCTGCGTAAAAATACAGGAATTATTTTCCAGGATTATCTGCGTTACCAGATGAGCTTTGCACAGAATATTGCTGTGGGTAATATTGAAGAACAAGATAACCGGTCACTTATAGAAATGTCAGCAGAAAAAAGTTTAGCGCATCTTCTGGCCGATAAGTTACCCGGCAAGTATGATCAGGCATTGGGACGCCGCTTTAACAACGGTATTGAATTAAGTGGTGGAGAATGGCAGAAAATTGCGCTGGCAAGAGCTTATATGAAAGATGCACAGCTATTGATACTTGATGAGCCAACGAGCGCCTTGGATGCACGTGCCGAATATACAGTGTTTCAGCGCTTCGCAGAACTTACCAAAGGTAAAACGGCTGTGCTGATCTCGCATCGTTTTTCCACCGTCCGTATGGCAGACCGGATCATTGTATTAGATAAAGGTGAGATGGTAGAAATAGGAAGCCATGAAGAGTTATTAGCAATAAACGGTCATTATGCAGAGTTGTTTTTATTACAGGCAAAAGGATATCAGTAAAATGCTTTGCAATAACTTTTCCTACGTTCCAAAAGGCAGCAAATCCGGGAACTTCTAAAAACGTTATTTTCCCAATACAGCAATCGAAAGCCCGGAAACAATATTTATATTTGCCCGCATGAAAATTTTTGCTCTCCTGTTTTCACTTTATATTTTGGCACTTGCTCTTGTTCCGTGCTGCGCAGTTGCTGATTGCCAGGACGAAGCACCCATTTCTCAAAAAGCCGACAGCCGTCAGCATAACGACGCTTGTCAAAATTGTTCACCTTTTAATCAGTGTGGCAATTGTGTTGGATTTACTTTAACAGGAAGCGATATCCCTATGGACAGGTCGGTTCATGCGGCAGCATTAACTTTTTTTCATTCTGCACAACACTATTCTGCTAAATTCATTTCTTCTTTCTGGCAGCCACCCAGGTTAGTCTGATTTTTTTAACCACCCTATTTTATCAGTCTAATTAATTTTAATGAAATCAATATTTATGTATTGCATCGTGATGCTATATGCAGCCGGCATTTACGGTCAGTCTTCTTTTAAAGCTGTAATCACCGATGAAAAAAATAATCCATTGCAAAGCGTAACAGTAAACATTGCTTCACTTCACAAATCTGGAATATCAGACAGCTCCGGCTCTGTAACTATTGAAGGAATACCACCTGGAAAATACAGGATTCACTTTTCCCATGTTGGATTCGAGGAAAGAAGCATTCCGTTTGATCTTCCTTTAAATAAAAATACTACCCATGTAGTTCTCAATGAAGATGAACATGAAGAAGACGAAATAATTGTTACGGCAACAAGAACAAGTCGTTCTATTTCTAACATTCCCACCAGGGTAGAGACCATCTCCGGCGAGGAGCTGGATGAAAAAGCCAACATGAAGCCAGGAGATATAAGGATGATGTTAAGTGAAAGCACGGGCATCCAGACACAGCAAACTTCTGCAACCAGTTACAACTCCAGCATCCGCATACAAGGCCTGGATGGAAAATATACCCAAATTATCCGGGACGGATTTCCTTTGTACTCCGGATTTTCAGGTGGCCTGGGGCTTTTGCAAATTGCTCCACTCGACTTAAAACAGGTGGAAGTGATTAAAGGAAGCGCTTCTACATTGTATGGTGGCGGGGCTATTGCAGGGTTAGTAAACCTCGTTTCCAAAACCCCAAAAAATGAGCGGGAACTAAATTTTATGATCAATGGAACATCTGCAAAAGGGCTTGATGTCAGTGGCTTTTATTCGAAAAAAAATAATAAAGTAGGAACCACCATTTTCGCAACCTATAATCACGGCTCACCGTACGATCCATCCAATATTGATTTTACGGCCATTCCTAAATTTGATCGTTTTACGCTTAACCCTAAATTGTTTCTGTACTTTACCGAGAAGACCACGGCTGTCTTTGGGATAAATGCAACCTATGAAAATCGTATCGGAGGAGACATTCATTATATTGAAGGAAAAGGCAACGGCCTTCATTCTTATTTTGAAAAAAATGAAACCAATCGTTATAGTACTCAATTGTCTGTTGACCATGCCTTAAATGATCATGCGAAATTGAGTTTCAAAAATAGTGTGAGTTACTACGACCGCTCCATTCAAATTCCTGACTATTTATTTTCAGGCC
>JBDTIC010000287.1:0-7108 GCA_039936595.1 Ginsengibacter sp.
TGCCTTATCAATAGCGTCACCACCTTCTGCTTTAGCCTTATTGGCTACCTTAGAAGCCTCGTTTCCTACACTATTCGCAGCATTTTCCGCTGTAGTTTTTACATCTTTAGCAGCATTTTTCACTGCGGTGCCAGCATCTTTTGCTGCATTTTTCAATTTGTCACCCAAGTTTTTATCAGACATAGTATTATGTTTTAATTGTTAATAAATAAGCATTTCAAAATACCTGCCAATTAATATGCCACGTTTTTCAATAATATGCACACAGCAGGTAATTTCCAAAAGGCTATTTGTAATAACGTCAGTGTGAAGGTTTAACTGGCAAACATTTTGTCAAAGCAATAAATTACAAAGAATGAACAATTACTGAAAACCGGCTGCAGATTAAGACAATATTTTTTAAAGATAAAAATCAAAAATTTGACTAGTTCCCAAAAACAAACCTCCGTGAAAAAGAAAAAGCTTCCCCGTGAAATAAAACCAATGCTTGCCACTCTTGTGGACAAACCCTTTGACGAGGAAGGCTGGTTGTATGAAATAAAATGGGACGGGTATCGCACGATCGCTTATCTAAATCATGGAGATGTGGAAATGAAATCCAGGAACAATAAGTCTTTTAATGAAAAATTTTATCCCATTTACAACACATTGAAAAAATGGGAGATTAATGCTGTGCTTGATGGAGAAATAATCGTTGCAAATGAGAAGGGAATTTCTGATTTTAGCAGTCTTCAAAGTTGGAGAAGCGAAGCGGATGGAGCACTGTTGTTGTATGTATTTGATCTGTTATGGTACGATGGAAAAGATCTGACCACGCTTCCATTAACCGAAAGAAAAGAAATTTTAAATGAAATATTTCCCTCATTAGAAAACATCCGGATCAGTGAAGGGTTTAATGCGGGTGCTACCGAGTTTTTTGAGGTAGCTAAAAAGCTTCGTCTGGAAGGTATTATTGCAAAAAAACAAGATGGCAAATATCACCCCGGTGGGCGGTCCAAAGAATGGCTTAAAATAAAAACAGGTAGGCGACAGGAAGTCATCATTGGGGGTTATACCTGCAACGAAGGGAGCAACAAGTCATTCAGTTCATTACTGGTAGGTGTATATGAAAAGGGTAAACTTACATACACAGGCAAGATCGGGACAGGTTTTACAATCAAAGTACAAAAAGAAATGATAAAACGGTTCCTGCCACTGAAAATCTCAAAAAGCCCATTTACCACGGTTCCGGATGTGAATAAGCCCTCCCGTTTTAGGCCTGACCCACCAAAGGCAACTGCTACGTGGCTGAAGCCTGAATTAATCTGTGAGGTGTCTTATACAGAAATGACTTCTGATGGTGTTATGCGCCATCCATCATTTAAAGGAATGCGTGAAGATAAAAACCCTGCTGACGTAGTTAAAGAGAAAGAAACCAAGGCCGGGAATCTTGTTGATGGTTCCAAAGCAGATAATAACAAGAAATCAAAAAAAGAGAATGGAGTGCAAACAAGATCTAAAAAAGAGAATGAAAAACTTGCATCAAGTTTACTCAACGCTGTGGAAAACACTTCACGTAAAACTCTTTTGAATCCAAAGGATAAATCACAAACAAGAAGCATGAATGGTCAGGACATTACTTTTAATAATCTCAATAAAATTTATTTTCCGAAAAAAAAAGTAACTAAAAGAGACGTGATTAATTATTATTATCTGGTTGCGCCTTATATGTTGCCTTATATGAAAGACAGGCCTCAAACCTTAATTCGATATCCCAATGGAATCAATGGAAAATCTTTTTATCAAAAAGATGTAACTGGTAAAGTACCGGAATGGGTGAAACAGTTTCCTTTCAGCAGCGAACGCGGCGGCAAACGCAATTTTTTAGTTTGCACCAATGAAGCAAGTCTTCTCCTGATTGCATCTATGGGAGGACTAGAAATGCATCCCTGGAGCAGCCGTACTCAAATGCCTGATAAGCCCGACTGGTGTATCATTGATCTCGATCCGTCTTCAAAGACCACATTTGAACAGGTAATACTTACAGCGCAAACCGTAAAGAAAATTTTAGATAATATTGGTATTCCTTCTTATTGTAAAACATCAGGCGCCACAGGGCTGCATATTTATATTCCATTAGGAGCTAAATATACCTATCAACAAAGTAAGGAATTCGCAAGAATGATTGCTAAAATCAGCCACAGAGAAATTTCTACTTTTACAAGTATCGAAAGAATTATCAAAAACAGGAACAATAAGTTATATATTGATTTTTTGCAAAATCGCCCTCATGCTACGTTAGCCGCGCCCTATTCGTTACGTCCCAAACCAGATGCAACAGTAAGCATGCCATTACTTTGGGAAGAAGTGACAAAAGGCTTAAGGATGGATCATTTTACTATATTTAATGCTATAGAAAGATTACAGTCAATAGGTGATATTTTCAAGGGTGTATTGGACAAAGGGATTAATTTGGAAAAGACATTAAAGAACATGGATAAGGTATATGGTAAACAGCAAAGGCACAAATCATTGACCTTTTAATTCGTATCGAAGAACTTTATTTGACTTATCAAATTGATTCGACCCCTAATTCTTGTGGCGCTATTTGCTTCTTTATCATCCCTCTCCCAGCTATTAATATGGTGAAACTGGCAATGGCACAGATACACATAACGGCAGTCATTGGTACAGCCGTCTTATTGTTAAGTACACTTACAAAGACAGTTGCAATAGCTCCTATACCAAGTTGTAACATACCCATCAAAGCTGAAGCTGTGCCTGCATTTACGGTAAATGGCATTAGCGAAAGAGCTGACGTATTCGGAAATGCAAAGCCCTGAGTACTCAAAAAAATAAATATTAAAAATATGGTAGAATGCAACCCGAGGAGATCAAAGCTGCTACCCACTAAAAGCATGACACCTGCTATGCATTGACAGAATAAGGTAACTCTTGTTATTTGTTCGCTCGAATATTTTCTAAGCAATAAGGTGTTAACCTGGCTGGCTCCTATAAGACCCATGGCAATCGTCGCAAATATCCATCCATATTCTTTTTCAGATACATGGTATAGTTCCATAATTACAAATGGAGAACCCGCAACATACGCATACAATCCTGAAGATGAGAGAGCTCCGGAAAAAGCATAAGTATAAAATTGGGGGACCTTCACTACCACCAAAAATCCTTTAATAATTGAATCCGGGCGCAATGAAAGACCAGTATCAGGTTTTCTTCCCGGTGGCAGAAAAAAATATACAAAAGCGATAGTAATAACTCCAATGCCGAGAAGCACCAAAAAGATAGTTTGCCATCCGAATAATGCGGTAAGATACCCACCCAGGGTAGGTGCAACTATTGGAGATATGGCGATAACCAGCATCAGTAAGGAAAATACTTTTGCGTTTTCATGTATCGGGAAAATATCACGCACCAGTGCCCGGGCTGCAACCATCCCGGCACAGGCTCCCAAAGCCTGTAGAAATCTTATCCCAATTAAAATATTTGCCGATGGGGCATAAGTACAACCCAGTGATGCGAGAATATATATAACAAGCCCAACATAGAGTGGCTTTTTTCTACCGTATTTGTCAAGTAATGGGCCATATATCAATTGCCCGATAGAGATACCAATAAAAAAACTGGTGATTGAAAGAGTAATATGTGCAACTGTAGTGTTGAGTTCCCGGGCGATATCCGGAAAACCAGGCAAATACATGTCAATAGAGAAGGGGCCCACTGCAGAAAGTAATCCTAATGTGAATATTGTAAAAAATCTTTCCCTTCCTTTCATAATAAGTTTGCGAAGATAATTGTGAATGGTGAATTGTAAGTGGTGATTGCGAATCTTTCAATTTTAAATGTTTTTAAATTCAAGGTTATTACTCTCTTTCATAATTTATTTTTTGTCTTTTTACTTTTTGGATATTGACTTTTGTTATTTATCATTAACACCAGATTGGTTATTTTTGCGCCACTATGCCAGACAGCAGAACAGTTGCTCTTCACACGCTCGGTTGCAAGCTAAACTATGCAGAAACCTCGGCCATTGAAAGACTAATGGAACAGGATGGGTTCGTAAGAAAGGATTTTACGGATGAGGCTGATGTGTATGTCATCAATACCTGCTCGGTAACAGAAAATGCTGATAAAGAATGCCGCCTTTTAGTAAGGAGAATTCAGCGTAAAGCTCCTGAAGCAATGGTCGTTATTATTGGATGCTATGCTCAATTAAAACCCAAAGAGATCGCAGACATCCCTGGGGTGAATCTGGTGCTGGGTGCTTCAGAAAAGTTCAATATCACTTCTCATTTAAAGGAACTTACTCATGGCGACAGCGCTAAAATATGCAGTTGTGAGATTGAGGATGTAGAAGGTTTTCATTCTTCTTTCTCTTTAAATAATAGAACGAGGACCTTCTTAAAAGTACAGGATGGCTGTGATTACAATTGCTCATTTTGTACGATCCCTCTTGCACGTGGAAGAAGCAGGAGCAATTCAATTGAAAATGTATTATCAGAAATAAAAAAAATTGCCGAAGCCGGAGTAAAAGAAATTGTTTTTACCGGTATCAATTTGGGTGATTTTGGAAAAGATGGAAGTGGTACAAGAACCAGTGAAAGTTTTTATTCGTTATTAACGGCAATTGAAGACGTGGATGGGGTGCCTCGTTACCGAATATCATCAATAGAGCCCAATCTTTTAACAGAAGCTATCATTGAAATGGTGGCAGGCAGCAAAAAGATAATGCCTCATTTTCATATTCCATTGCAAAGCGGCAGCAATAAAATTTTAGGACTTATGCGCCGACGTTACCGGCGGGAATTGTACGCGGAAAAAGTAATGATGATAAAAAATATGATCCCTGATTGTTGCATTGGGGTGGACATTATCACTGGTTTTCCCGGAGAGACACACGAAGATTTCAAAGAAACAGTTGATTTTCTGGTTTCCCTGGACGTTTCTTATTTCCATGTATTCACTTATTCTGAAAGATCCAATACCCATGCTTTAGAATTACCAACGGTGGTGCCTATTCAAACGCGGCATGAACGCACCAAAATACTGCGTTCTTTGTCTTATAAAAAGATGCAACAATTTACAAGATCTCAGGCCGGAAGGAAACGAAAAGTGCTTTTTGAGGGCCAAAACAAAAATGGCATGATGGAGGGCTACACAGATAATTATATAAAAATTACGGCTCTCTATAAATCAGAATGGTCAAATGAAATTTTAGATTGGGAAATATAGCATTTTCAATTTTTTCTTTATTAATTTCATGAAAAATCAACAATTATAACTTTAAAAAAATTAACGCATGAACAAATTTGTACGTGGATTAATAGCTGCTTATGGAGCAAAAAAATTAGGCGGTGGTTGTTTAGGCACCATTGCTGTTTTCTTTATAATTTACTATTTGTTAGGCAATGTTCATTGCTGAATGATAACGGACATTGGGTGAAACCCTTTTACCTGAAAAAAAAATGGATCTTATAAGAAAGATCCATTTTTTTTAATTTTAATTCAAAATATTTTGGAGACAATTGTCCTCCTAATCCTCTTCGCCTTCTTCGCTCGCTTCCAGGTTAATAGATGATTCAGCAATGTTTGTAAGAGACTGGTCTGCTTCTTTTTCTTCATTTAGTGTTTGCTCAAGCAAATCAGCCACTTCATTTTCACCCAGTATTTTTGCAAACGCGCGAAGCGTACCATAGCTCGCAATCTCATAGTGCTCTACTTTTTGTGCTGCCGAAATGATACCCGCATCCCGAACTACTCCTTCCTCTGTACTTTCCATTATTTCTTCAGCTTCTTTAGTAAGACCAGCCATGGCTTCACATTTTTTTGCCCGGGCAGCTTTACCTAATAGTTCAAATGCCTGTTCGCATCTTTCTACATGTCCTTTCGTTACTTCGAGGTGATCTTCTAATGCGCTGATTAGTTCTTCTGAAGTAGCATTCTTAATCATTTTAGGAATGGCCTTGGTAAGTGCCTTCTCCGCCCAGTAAATATCTTTCAATTCGTCTTCAAATAGCTCCCGCAATCCGTCTGCCTGTGAAGACTTACCGGATTTTGTTTTGGCATTTGCGGCTTTAGGTTTTGTTGCTGTTTTCATGATTTTGTTTTTTTTAGGTTAATAGTTGTCAAATTAATAGCTAAAATGACAATTAAAATCGTGCCAATTTTTTGATTACATCGGGAGATGAAATTCATAGTGAACGGAACAATTGCACCTGATTAGAATAATGGTCAAACTATTTTAAAGTGGGTTATTTATGTGCCGTACTTTATATTTATTTCCACAAAAAATCATTTTTGTGGATAAGAATACTCAAAAAAGAAGTCTTGAAGATTTCTTTTTAACGTCGGCATTTGACACAAGACCATCGCTGGCAGCGTACTCCCAGAAAGTCTTGCAGCCCGTTCAGGAATAAAATATTCTTTAGTGGATAAGAAAAATAATACAGGCTGGAAACCTTATATAGCCCTTAATTAGCCACAAATTAACCTTAGTGCTTGACTGAATTATTTTCTTTACAAATTTATTGTTATCTCAATAAACGATTGAATATTTTCCGCTAGTTCCTTGTTAAGTTCTTTATCAAATATTTTTAGCCTTCACGAGGTCGCGCCTGATAACTCCTGTTTTTGGATATTAAGTTTCCCATTGTTACGGAATGACTACCTCTAAACCAACCAGCAATAATTGCACTTTCTAAAAGCTACGCCGGGAGAAAAAAATCTCACCAGTTATTAGGTAGATGAAGCGACCATACATCATTTACCAGCGGCGGATTCATACCACCCGCTATCCAGATCTTATCCTGGAAAACAAATGCTGAAGGCTCATGGCGTTCCTTCCATACTACGTTAGAGGTATATTGTTTCCATTCTTTACCATCTTTTGAATACCAGGCATCTGACCAGTTTTTATAAGGGTTATTAGACCAACCTGCCATAACCCAAATTCTATCCCTGTAAACAACCGATGAAAACCAGATACGCTCATGCCAGGGCGCTGCATCGCATATTTTTGTCCAGTGGACACCATCGTCCGAACTCCATACATCATTTAATGCAAAATATTCAGGAACATAATTACCACCACCAAAAACATACATCTTTC
>JBDTIC010000288.1:0-5660 GCA_039936595.1 Ginsengibacter sp.
ACAATCCTTATTTCCTGGCTTATGAAGTTAAAAACAGTTTTGTCAGGGACAGGTTATATGGCAATATAAAAGCTGATTGGCAGATCACACCGGAGTTCAGCATGATGTTTCGATATGGTTTAGACACGTACAATGAACAAAGAGAATTTAAAGTACCTACCAGCTATACCGAGGACCCACGTGGAGGATACGGATTAATCAATCTTAAAACCTTTGAAAGCAATGCCGATTTCCTCGCTACCTATAAAAAAGAATTAAATAAATTTAGCTTCTCTGTTTCAGCAGGAGGAAATATGCGTTATCAAAATGGCAACTCTCTCAGGACTGCTACCAATAGCGGAACAGGTCTCATTGTGCCGAATGTTTATACGATTCAAAACATTTTACCGGCTTCTCTTGACTATAGCAGCTCTTCTTATCAGAAAGGCATAAACAGTATTTATGGTGTGGCTTCCCTGGGATTTCAGGACATGCTTTACCTGGATGTTACAGGCCGTAATGATTGGTCAAGTACGCTTCCTGATGTAGAACCCTACTTTTATCCTTCTGCATCTTTAAGTGTGTTGGTGAATAAGATAGCTGGTATTACTTCTTCCAATATCAATCTTATCAAATTAAGAGGTGGTGTGGCCCAGGTAGGTAATGATGCTTCTCCATATCAACTGTTAAGCGTGTTATCTAATGCAGGAACATGGGGAGATATACCAAGATTATCTACCTCGGGAACACTTTTAAATCCGAACCTGAAACCAGAAATCGCCACTTCTTACGAAGGCGGAATTGATATTACTTTGTTTAAAAACCGGCTCAACTTTTCCGGCACTTATTATATTGTAGAAAACAAGAACCAGATATTCAATACCCTACTTCCTCCTTCATCGGGATTTAGTTCCAAAAACATCAATGCCGGCCTCGTGAGGAGTCGTGGCATAGAATTATCTCTTGGCGGTACACCTATACAAAGTAAAAATTTCAGATGGGACCTCAATGCTAATCTGACACGCAACCGCACCAGGATAATAAAGCTCGCCAACGATATGCCTTATTTTACATTTTGGGAAGACGCAAAAGGAGGGGCCTGGACTTATTTAGGCGAAGATGTTGGAGATATTTACGGCCCTAAAGTTAGAACCGTAACAGATAAATCATCACCTTATTTTGGATACCCGTTGCTTGAATTTTCTGACGGTGGAGCCAAATGGACAGCCATTGACGCAAAAAATACAAAAAATAAGGTCGGCAATTTTAATCCAAAATTTATAATGGGCTTACAGACTTCTTTGAGTTGGAAAAACTGGAGCCTGAATATGTCTTTCGATTGGAGAAATGGAGGCCAGTTTGTATCTCAGACCTACCGGTATGGAATGGAAGATGGCAGAGCATCCCTGCAACTTGATCAATTCTTTAATGCAGGCAGTATGAGTGGCAAAGAACTTCGTGATTATTTAGTAGCCCATGCCAGTGACCTGATCATGGTTCATGGAAACGTATTTCCACGGGTAGGATGGCCTACACCGGAACATACCAGCTTCCCGTTTGAGTATAGCGGAATCAAGCTTCCTTACGGCGGATTGATCATACCGGGTGTTTATGCCTCTGGATATGATGCAAATGGGAATCCAACAGGTTACATTGAGAACCTTGGAGAGAATGTGCTCGGTACCGATCCATCAAACCCGAATCTCACAATGCCGGTACCGTATGCAGCTTCGAATCCATGGGACTTTACCGAATCTGAATTATTTTCAGCGTCTTATTTAAAGCTTCGTGAAATATCACTTTCGTACGGAATTCCGGTAGGTTTGGCCAATAGGTTGAAGATACAAAACGCAACTTTTTCAGTATATAGCCGCAATATTATTGTTTGGACTGCGGCTAAGATTGGAATAGACCCTGAAAATGCCTATCAGCCAGGCACTGGTGTTCAGGGTGGAGTACAATTTAAGCAGGGGATAGAGAGATATAACGTTACTCCCTGGGTGATTCCTATTGGTGTCAGGTTAAATGTAACTTTTTAAAATTAACAGCAAAAATTATAACCATGAAATCAGTTCATAAATTTCATATCGTATTAATCGTATTTCTATTAGGGATTTCATTTTCCTGCGTTAAGCATTTAGAAAAGCTAAATGAAAATCCTAATGGCGCCGATCCCGCTACCACTAATCCGAATCTGGTATTGTCCACTGTGCTTACTGAGACAGGGAGAACTTTTGTGGGATTAGGATATGGAGATATAGCCGGAGTAATGCAATACACACAAAAAGACGGATGGGGTTCCGGCCACAATAACTACGACTGGGGAGGTGATAATTCCTGGGGTGGCTATTACGATATATTAAGAAATAACCAGTACGTGTATAATAAGGCGGTAGAATCAAAAGATGAGTTTTTGCAGGGCATCACATTGGTAATGAAGTCAATGGTGTTTGGCCTCCTAACCGACCTGTATGGAGATATACCCTACACTGCGGCCTTGCAGGGTGAGGAAGGTGGCAATGACAAGACTTTTCCTGCTTATGATGATCAGAACACGGTGTACGCGGGTATTATTGCTGATTTGAAAACCGCAGGCACGTTGTTATCTAAACCGAAAAGCGCGTATGCGAATAACCCGGGAAGTGTGGATTTGTATTACAACGGCGATCCAGCCAAATGGAGGAAATTGGCTAATTCTTTAGCATTGAGGTATTTTATGAGAATATCAGAAAAATCACCTGCGGAGGCTAAAGCCGGAATAGAAATGATTGTGAACAGCCCAACAGATTATCCTGTCATCACTTCTGCTTCCGATGATGCAGCCATGCCTTTTGCTGGCAATACCAACAGTGACTCGTGGCCTAACAACGTAACTTACGATTCTGATAGCAGTAATTACCGGAGAATAAAAATGTGTAACACCTTCGTGACAGCTTTGGAGGCTTTGCAAGATCCCCGTATAGGCATATTTGCTGACAAGGTTAAAATATTTTTACAGGTAAACGACAATCTTAAACCTGGTACTGATTACATAACAGACACTGTTGTAAATGGTGAGAATAGAAAAGTTCGCTATCTGTCACCTGATATTCTGTCCAGCAGGGCGCTCAAACCTGATGACATTAATCAGGATCCCAATTATGTGGGCCTTCCCGTTGCTCTTACAGGGCCGCAGGCATATAACCTAAGCCCGGATCTAAACCAGTCTTCACGTAATCCGCATGTATCATGGGTCAATAGTATGTACAGAGATCCTAAGGGCCCCCTTTTAAAAGCACGTCTTATGGCTGCGGCAGAAGTACATTTTATTATAGCGGAAGCCAAAGCGGTTAAAGGATGGACGTCTGCCGATGCGGAAAAAGAATATTATGCCGGTATTAAAGCATCATTCGATACCTGGGGCATAGGTAGCGCTTATTCTACCTATATGACTCAGCCCGGCGTGGTATTCGACAATTCGCAAAAGCAAATCATGGAGCAAAAATGGATTGCTAACTGGACCAACGCTACGGAATCGTGGTTTGATTTTAGAAGAACGGGGTTTCCTGAATTACATGGTGTACAAGGTCGTACCATTGCTCCTGAACTTCCTGTAAGATTCTATTATCCGAAGGCTGAACAAAACCTGAACAGCGCTAATGAACAGGCAGCAGCAGCCAAATTACAATCTACACCTTACTCGGGTTTTGGCGCAGATGGCAAAGACAATAGTCCCTGGTCAAAACCATGGTTGTCGCAGGGAACAGGAAAGCCGTGGTAAAGGCGTGCACGAAAATCAACAAACCATTCTAAAAGCCATACTTATAAATGAAGACAAGCGCAAGATGTAAAGACAATGATTCATATCGGAAACATCTAAAAACAAATAAAAACAAACTACTATTAAATATATCCGGGATCAATGGAATGGTAAAAAAAATTTTGATTGCTTTTAGCATTTCTGTTTTAGTTCTCACATATAATGCCCAGGCTCAGACTTTTAAAGCAGGAGTGGCCATAAGGGTGATAACTCCAGATCCACTTTTGCCTGTGTCAGGAGGTATCGGTATTCCTAATCCCACCCACTTAAAAAAGGGTAACCTCTATGCAAGAGCGCTGGTTTTAGAGAAAGGCGATACCCGGATAGCAATTGTTAGTGTTGACAATCTCGGATGGCCGGCGGTATTGGGAGATAAATCCAGAGCTTTAATAAAAGGAATAGCTCCTGAAAATATCCTGATCGGTGCCACACACACGCACAGCGCACCTGATGCTTATGGTTTTCCTGATGAAAATGGAAAATCATTTGTTGACTTGAAATACCTTGACTGGTGTGTCCACCAGATAGCGGATGCAGTAAATGAAGCCGTCAGCAAACTGGAACCCGCATCTTTAAAAACCGCATTTGGAGAGGCGAAAGGAAAAATCTCTTACAATTATTATGCTCCTGAACTTTTCGATCCACGATGCAGTGTGCTCCAGGTGCTTGCTACATCAGGTAAAAATAAAGATAAGCCCATTGCTACATTGATCAACTATGCTATTCACCCGGAGATTATTGGTTCTTCACGAGGTATTTTAAGCCCGGATTTATGCGGGCCTTTATACGACAGAGTCGCTGAAAAGGGTGGGGGCACTGCTATTTTTATGAATGGTGCGCAGGGAGGAATGGTTACGGCAGATAATCGTTTGCCCGGTGGAGGTGAAGCGAACGACTGGAAAGAGTGTATACGCATCGGTGATCTCCTGGCTGATGAAGCATTGAGAATAGTTGCTGATGCGCCAGTACAAAATAACCCTGATATCTATTGTGATAATCGTACGATCACGTTTCCTTTAGAGAATGAAGGGATGAAATTTATATTTGAACATTCTCCTTTACATTTTAAATCTAAAAGTATTGATTCAGTTGCCACGCGGCTGAATCTTCTCAATATCGGTACAGCACAGTTACTCACCATTCCGGGAGAAGCGCTGCCTAACATAGGATATTATGTGAAACGCCACATGCACACTCAGCAACCATTTTTATTCGGACTTACCAATGATGCCTTTGGATATATATTGGACAAAGTTGATTTTAATAGCTTTAAAAGATACGACTATATCTGTCGCACAAGCTTAGGTCCGATGACAGGCGATATTTATATCAACGAAGTATTAAAATGGTTAAAAATTGCGCCCTTACCATAAAATAGATAGGACCTTAATTGGTTATTCCTAAAAGACTGTAAAAATCCGCGGACACAAATGAATTCTGCAAAATAAAATAAGAATCATTAACCGGGCATGATAACGGGCAATCACAATAAGGCATATAAAAAAAAATACCATTATCTGAGCGCTATCTGTCCACTTAAAAACAAAAACAAATTCAAATGAAAAAATTATTATCGCCTTTTCCTCTTGTTATGCTTATACAGTTTTTTTTTGTGCAGATAATTACTGCGCAGGATAAGGTAACTCCTGCTAACGCCCTGCAGCATTATATTCATACGGCTGACCCTGCTTATCAATGGGAAGTAAAAGATTCTTTTGAGATACAAGGTGTAAAAGGATACGACCTCTTATTGACGTCGCAGAAATGGAGACAATATACATGGCGTCATCAGTTAACTGTGTTATCGCCTAAAGAAAATAATTATGATGGTGCATTGCTATTCATCACAGGTGGGTCAGATGAGAATGAGCAACCTAACTGG
>JBDTIC010000289.1:0-3925 GCA_039936595.1 Ginsengibacter sp.
GGCTAATTCCATTACCGGACGGAACCAGGTAAGAGAAATTTAATCCAAACAGATTATAATTAAGCCCGGCACCTACTGTAAAATATTGCCTGTTACCCTTGGTAGGAGCTTCATAGAAATAACCAGCTCTAAAAGAGAATTGATTATTATAAGTGTATTCAGCGCCTACTGAAACTTGGAATTCTTTTAGTTCTTCTTTGAATCCACCGGGTGCATCACCAAAGGAACTGAACCAGCTTCCTACCACTCCTTTACTGTGATAATCAGCAAGCCCTGCAGAATCACCAAGGGCAGGTGGAGTAGGAACAAGTAGTTTATTAATATCCAATCCAAAGGTTATTTTGCTGGTTTCATCAAACACATTTACGTAGGCAACTCCTAATCCGAGGTTGGCAGGAATAAAATCCTTTTCAGTAGCATCATTGGTATAGGATATTCTGGCACCTAAATTAGATAGAGTTAGCCCCCAGTTAAATCCTGAGACATCACCTCCTTTCGATACATCATTATACAATGAAAGGTCTCCAGCTACTGAAGTACCTGTTTTATACGTAGAACCGCTGGCAGATTGTCCGCTTGCAAGATTTGAATTAATATATCTGAGAGATATCCCCAAGCCCAGTTTATCCGAAAGTTTACGTGAGTACCCTGCGTCTATAGCAAATTCCCTGGGTCTGTATTTTTGCAATTCATTACCTAAATTATCAGTAAACTGAATATTGCCCAAACTAAAATAACGCACCGATCCGGAGATAGCTTGTTGATCATCTAACTGTTTATACCCTGCCGCAGAGACGAGATATACATCATTTAAGTCTAAGCCTTTAAGCCATGGAGTATAGGTTAGTGAAATAGCAGAATTACTTTTTGCAAATGGAATTTTTGATAAGTTCCAAAAAATCGCATTCGCATCAGGGATAGTAGCGATTCCTACGTCGCCCATGCCGCCAGAGCGTGCGTCGGGTGAAATTCTTAAAAAAGGAACCGCAGTTGTCACTACGTTTATAGGATCAGATTGTGCATTCACAGATATCGTACTACCAATCAGCATTACCAATGCCGTGACTCTTAAAATGATTTTTTTCATGTGTCTTTAATATGTTCTGGTTAGGTAGAGCTTATCTTTATAGATAGAGATTTGGGATTGGTAAAAATAATTTTTTTTTTTGAACAGCCAACTATTTTTTGCCCTGATCGGAAAGTTGATGCTTTGATTGACTTTTAAGCCTCATTATTTTAATGCTTTTTTTTGAAAAAAGTGTTTCTCAACGTTACGTGATTGAACGCGGTATTTTTATAAATATTGCTTCGTTAAACAAAGATCCCTTTTACTCCTATAAAATTTATATTACTATCCAACATAATAAAAGTCCGGAATTTGTGAATGGATTGCAAAAAAATCTGTGAGGGTCAAATTTAGTTATTCCAACAAATCTAAACCAAATAAAGTATTTATATTCGCATTAGAAAAGTCGGGGGCATTTAAAATTGTCGGAGCCCAGGCGGTTTGTGGAGACTCAAACCTTCGTCCAGCCCCGGTCGGTGTAACTACCAACCGAAATCACAGTGACAATTTGAGATACACCCGGAAAGTTAGCCTATCACAATAACAAACAAATCCCGTCGTTAATAAATCTGCAAAACGAATATACATGTTAAAATTACTATCTACCGGAAAGATCACTTTGATAATTCTTTCCGTGCTTGTATCCCTGTCCTCGTGCAGTAAAAAGAAAGACAAATCGTCTGTAACAGGATGGAACTATGATGATAAAAATTATGGTAGTTTCCATGTATTAAAGGCCAATGAACAAAAGGCAGGTCCGGGCCTGGTTTTCGTTCAGGGAGGCACTTTCGTAATGGGTGCTAAAGAAGAAGATGTGATGCGCGATTGGAATAACGTTCCCCGCCGTGTAAGTGTCAATTCCTTTTATATTGACGAGACAGAAGTAGCCAACGTTCATTATCGTGAATATATGTATTGGTTGTCTAATACATTCGATAATGATACCACTATTATGAGGATGGCTCTTCCTGATACGCTGGTATGGAGAAGTGAGCTTGCTTACAATGAGCCTTATGTGGACTATTATTTTCGTTATCCTGCTTACAACTATTATCCTGTGGTAGGTGTAACATGGGAGCAGGCACATGATTTTTGTATTTGGAGAACAGACAGGGTAAATGAAAAAATATTGATCGACAATGGGTATTTAAATAAAAGGGCTCCGCTGGCTGCAATGAAAGGTGGCGAAGGGGATCAAACATTCAATACAGATACCTACCTAATGAATTCTGAATTAATTAATAATAAATCAGCTCCTAAAAAAGGTGGTTTAAAGGATGTAAGTGGAAGAGTAAGAAAAGTGGTAACGTTAGAAGATGGTCTGATGTTACCAGCCTACCGTCTGCCCACAGAAGCAGAATGGGAATACGCAGCTTATGGTCTTATTGCTCAAAATCCTAAACCGCGTACCAAAGAAAAGAATCGTGGTGAAGAAGTTATTTCTAATCAACAAGTGTATGCATGGAGTAAAAATGTGAACGGCTTGCGTGATAACCGCAGAGGTAGTTGGCAAGGAGAGTTTCTTGCTAACTTTAAAAGAGGAAATGGCGATGTAATGGGAGTTGCTGGCGGACTTAATGACCGTGCTGCCATCCCTGGACCGATAAGCTCATTCTATCCCAATGGATACGGATTATACAATATGAGTGGTAATGTAAGCGAGTGGGTTGCCGACGTGTATCGTCCAATGAGTTCCATAGACGTAAGTGACGTAAATCCTTACCGTGGTAATAAATTTGAAAAATTTTATAAGGACGATCAGGGTGAATTTGTAAGAGATACCTTAGGAAGATTAAAAAAAGAAGTTGTTAGCGATCAGGAGGCTTCTGTCCGTCGGAACTATCAAAAAGGCGATGTAATTAACTACCTTGATGGAGATTCAATATCAAGTGTAACTTATGGATATGGAATTACTACGCTAGTGAGCGACAAATCACGTGTTATAAAGGGCGGAAGTTGGGACGATATGCCTTATTGGCTGTCACCGGGAGCGAGACGCTTTATGGAGCAAGACGAGGCAAGCAGCACAGTTGGCTTTAGATGCGCCATGACTCGCCTTGGCAGTGCGGAAGGAAACGGATTCAGAGCAGGAAATATCTTTGGTGCAAGGAAACAAAATAAAAAGAAAAGATAAAAACATTTTTTATTTCATGATTGATGGAGCCTCTTGTTTTAAAGCAAGAGGTTTTTCATGTAAGAAAATAACCTGCAATAACTATGTAGGTCTGACAATATAAAATATGTGCATTTATCATTTTAATTTCAATTATCAAAATATTAACTGTGTTGATTTTGCTGCCGCATATTTTAGATCCATTTTTGTTTAAAATCACCTAATTTTGCGGCTCTTTATGAAGTTAGCTTTTGTATTATTAATACCATTTCTTTTTTTGGCAGGTTGTAGTAATCATTTCAACAAAGTGCTTAAAAGTACTGATTATGAATACAAGCTGAAGCAGGCAGATGCATATTATGCAAATAAAAAGTATAGATTCGCTGAACAGCTCTACCAGGAACTTTTCCCTGTATTCAAAGGTTCCGATAAGTTTGAAGAGCTGTATTATAAGTATGCTTATTGCTCTTATTATCAAAAGAATTATCCCGAAGCGGAAAATCTATTTAAGAGCTACCTGGGAGTATTCCCTAATAGTACGAGGGCAGAAGAAATTGCTTATATGCATTCCCTCACTTTTTATAAGCAGTCACCCAATGTGGAACTGGATCAAACCAACACTACAAAAGCAATTGGTATGATGCAGAGTTTCATCAATAGCTATCCTAATTCTTCCAGGATTACTGACGCTACTGAAATCATTGCAAAATGCAGAGCTAAGCTCGAAGAAAAAGATTATCGTTCAG
>JBDTIC010000290.1:0-4479 GCA_039936595.1 Ginsengibacter sp.
ATTATACCAAACAACGGCAATTGAGCCTTAGTCTTATTGATTACCAGTTGAGTGAGGTTCGTTCTTCGGAGATAAGCTTCGGTGGCGGCTTCCGTAAAAAAGGCATGAAGCTTCCGTTCAAAGTTCCATTCACAAAAGTGGATACCAAGAAGCTGGATAATGAAATCAGTTTCAATCTTAATTTTTCAATAAGAAACAATGTTACTTCGAATAGCAGGCTTGATCAGAATAGCTCATTTGCCACCAATGGAAGCAGGGAAATCACAGTGAGTCCGACGATAGATTATTACATTAGCAATCGAATCAACGTCAAACTCTATTTTGATCAAAGGCGGGTAAATCCATATATCTCATCATCCGCACCTACGGTAGATACGAGAGCTGGTGTGCAGGTAAGAATTTCATTATCGCCATAAATAGTTTCCTGGTAATTATTGGGAGTGTAAAATCGGAAATATAAAAGATCTTACGCGGTCAAGACCTAAACGTCTAATTCTAATAATTTTCATTTATCATATTTCTCTATCCAGGCAAAGTGGTTGTTGTAAATGGATTGTTTATTTTCTTTTATAAAGCTTAAGAATGCTTTTGCAACTTCAGACATTTTCTTTTCTTTTAGCCAAATCAATCTCCAGTTTTCCGTTAATGGTAAACCTTTCACAGGAATAATTTTCACATCTTTTTGTTTTAATTCATTTTTAATACTTAAAACCGAGAGAATCGAAAACCCAAGCCCAGCCACAACGGCTTGCTTTACTGCTTCACTGGAAGTGAGTTCCAGCTTTACATGCGGAACAATGTTAGCCTTTTGAAAATAACGTTGCATGGTGACCCGTGTCCCCGAGCCTTCTTCCCTGTAAATAAGTGGAATACTATCGAAGATCGTTTTTGTTGACTTGTTTATAAATGATGTTTCCATATCGGTCGCACTTATCAGAAATAATTTATTCGGCAATAATATTTCCTGTTCAATGGCAAGTTTATCAGGCAAAACAGAGACAAGAGAAAAATCTACCTCGTTATTTTCGAAACTTTTTATAACTTTTGTCTTGTTGGTAACATCCATATTTAGATCAATGTTTGGATTGGCTTTCAGAAAGTCTTTCAAATAATAAGGCATTACATATTTGCCCGTGGAAACCACAGATAGCTTAAGCCGTCCCGAAAGAATTCCTTTAAAGCTTTGGGTTTGATAATCGATTGACGATACTTCATTCAATATCTTTTCTGCAATCTGGTAAAGTTTTCTTCCGAAATCCGTGACATATAATTTGCGACCAACCACTTCTGTCAAAGCAATATCAAATTGAGCCTGTAAATTTTTAAGTTGTATAGATACTGCCGGTTGAGTCATGTTCAGTTCTTCAGAAGCCTTTGTAACGCTTTCGTTTTGAACTACGATCATAAATACTCTCAATTGATGCAATGTGAAATTCATAAAATTATTTTATGGCTTATATAATAAAGATAAATGAAATTATATGGATAAACCTTGGCAATTTTGCTCCATAAAATTATCAACATGACAAAAATAACAGTAGCAAAGGGCGATGGCATTGGTCCCGAAATTATGAATGCCACCCTGAAAATTATTATGGCAGCGGGAGCTAAACTCGAAATCGAAGAAATCCAGGTAGGGGAAAAGGTTTTCCTCGGTGGCAATACTGCGGGTATCGCAAAAGAATCCTGGGATATCATTCGCAGGAATAAAATATTTCTAAAAGCACCCATAACCACTCCGCAGGGTGGTGGTTACAAAAGCCTGAATGTAACTACCCGCAAATTCCTGGGATTGTATTCCAATGTGCGGCCCTGTATGAGCCTCCATCCGTTTGTGAAGACAAAACATCCGGTAATGGACATAGTAATCATCCGGGAAAATGAGGAAGACCTTTATGGCGCTATTGAGCATCAACAAACGGATGAGGTAGTGCAATGCCTTAAATTGATAAGCAGGCCGGGTTGCGAAAAAATAGTGCGCTACGCCTTTGAATATGCAAAAGTATACAAGCGCAAAAAAGTTTCTTGTTTTACGAAGGATAATATCATGAAGCAAACTGATGGCCTGTTCCACAAGGTTTTTGATGAGATAGCCAAAGAATATCCAGAGATAGAAAATGAACACTGGATTATAGACATTGGTGCAGCAAAAATGGCCGACACACCAGAGTCTTTTGATGTAATTGTAATGCCAAATTTATACGGCGATATACTTTCTGACGTAGCTGCCCAAATAACGGGCTCAGTGGGATTGGCAGGATCGGCAAATATTGGGGAAGAATGCGCTATGTTTGAAGCCATACACGGCTCAGCGCCACGCCGGGCCGGTCAAAACGTGGCAAACCCCTCAGGGTTATTGCAGGGAGCCATCATGATGTTAAGTCATATCGGCCAGGCGGATGTTGCGGAGAAAGTTCAAAATGCCTGGCTAAAAACTATTGAAGATGGAAAGCATACTTATGATATTTATAAAGAATCCGTAAGCAAAGAATTGTTGGGAACCAAAGAATTTGCCGAAGCCGTTATAAATAATCTTGGAAAACTTCCCAGAACTTTAAAACCTGTATCGTACTCCAACGGTCAAACACTTAATCTGCCAAAGTACATAAGACAAAAAAATGCTAAAAAGGAGCTGGTAGGTGTGGATGTTTTTATTGACTGGCAGGGAAGTAACCCGGATGAGTTAGCTGAAAAAATCAAAATATTGGGCGGAGAAAATAGTTCCCTAACTATGATTACTAACCGCGGGATTAAAGTATGGCCTGAAGGTTTTCCTGAAACATTTTGTACCGATCATTGGAGGTGCAGGTACAAACCATCTAATGGTCAAACTATGAAAAAGAATGAAATTATTGAGTTATTAAATAATGCTAATACCCATGGAATTGACACCATTAAAACAGAAAACCTTTACACGTTCGATGGAAGACAATCTTATTCACTAGGTCAAGGACAATAAAAAATAAAAAAAATGAAAATTCAACTTATCAAAGGCGGTTTTAGTGGCGCAGATGCTACTGAACTTATCACAGAACTTATTAAAGTGAAAATAAAATTTCATGAAAACAAGATCTCTAAAACACATAATGAAGAAGATGTAAAAATGCGGGAGAGCAGAATAAAACAACTTCAAAATGAACTTCAGGAAGTTCGGAAATATATAAATGCTAAAGAGGGTACTATAAAACTGGAGAGTATAGTCGACCTATCTGATTAAACCCTGAAATAAAACCTGCATCATTTTTTAAAAATCAGTAGGCGTAAGGTGTCACTACAAACCGGGGCATAAAGTAATATCCTTGTAATGGAAGGCGCTTTTGTACTCAACATTCTTATATAGACAAAAAATATGTTGTAATGTCAGGACGGTAAATATGTATACTGCCGATGTAGAAGAAACGCTATTCTAAGTTAGAGAAATCGTATAGTAATCCATGTAAGAAGAAACAAAATGCCTTAACGCATGCTTCTTTGAGCAAAAAGACGTAGTCGATATATCAACAGAAATCTTAGCAATTAAAATAAACACTATGAAATTAGAACAATCTATAAAATTCATAAAAGGTAGTTTTACTCCCGGGGAAGCAAAGGACTTGTTATTTGACTTAATGGCGAATAAAATAAAATTTCATTCAATAAAAGATTTCAGTTCAAACGAACGATTTGGAAAACCCGAGAAAGGCTCGCAAAAAAGAATCGATGAATTAAAATCAGATAGGAATAAATTTATCAAACTGATCGAAACAGCAATCGAACAAAACATCGATCTGATAATAGAGTCAGATATAAAAATTGCTCTGAAAAAATAAATGATGTTATGATATAATTAAAGAGTTGAAGAAAGAAAAAATAGCGAAATCTGACATTAGCTTTATGAAATAAAAGAAAACTTTTATCATGGTTTGAGAAGATAGTGGCCTGTCCGTGCACAGCGTGAAACATCAATGATAAAATGTACGGAAAGGTCTCGGCACTGTTCCTGCATTCTAAATAAATGTTGTAAAATCATTACCCGAACATTGCGCGTGCTTATCAAAATAGACCAGTTTGTGTATGGGGGATTAGGTCTATTAAAGATGTCGCTAAATATTTATAAATAGATGATGAAAAGAGGAAGGAAAGTTTTATTATTACACAATCAAAAGGTACTGAACTAAATGTCTGATATTTCCCCAATAAAATTGTAATTGCTGTTTATGAATGTTACTCTTACCACTATTCCAAAAGAAGACTATCTTTTAATAGAGTCAAAAGGATCTGTTGAAACTATGGAAGAATTGCTGGCACATTCTCAAATTGTCTGGGAGAGAATCAACAGTCATAATTTTAAAAAAGTACTGATCAATGATATAGAAACCTATTTTCCGCTGGAACTGACTCTTTATTTTGACCTGGTAAAAAATTATGTAGATCATTTTCCATCAGAAATTTTTGATGTGAAAATTGCTGTTGCTGTTTCAGAGACATATTATGAGGTGA
>JBDTIC010000291.1:0-2925 GCA_039936595.1 Ginsengibacter sp.
CCAACCCCGAAGAGATGCTACTTAAAGATTGGAAACCGAAATCCATTTATAACGTTCCTGTAACCAATATTCAAAAAGCAAGATTTCCGGTGATTGATATGCATGCCCACAATTATACCCGAAGTGCAGAAGACGTAGCCAAACGTTTGCAGATAATGGATGAAGTGGGTTTGGATAGATCCGTGGTATTTACTAATGCTACAGGAGCCAGGTTTGATTCTGTTTATACCTTGTACTCCAAATATCCTGACCGGTTCGATGTGTATTGTGGATTTGATTTATCAGGTTACCAGGAAAAAGGATGGAGTGAAAGGGCCGTAAGTGAACTCCGGAGGTGTGTGAAGAAAGGTGCGGTAGGGATTGGGGAGCTTCATGATAAAGGTGGTGGGCTTACTAAGGGGCTGCATCCCGATGATCCACGGATGGACCCATTGTTTGAGGTATGTGCAGAATTGAAAATACCGGTAAATATTCATGTATCAGATCCGATATGGATGTATGAAGCTATGGACTCGAGCAATGATGGCCTGATGAGGTCATGGACCTGGAGGATTAAGGACATGAATCAGATGCTTGACCATAATGAACTGATGCTGGCATTAGCTAACACTGCCAAACGGCATCCAAATACCACTTTTGTTGCATCGCATTTAGCTAATTGTACTTTCGATTTATCTATACTTGGAAAGATGTTGGATGAGAATCCAAATTTATATGCAGATATTTCTGCCCGGTTTTCAGAATTTTCCACCGTTCCAAGATATACTGCTGCATTTTTTGAGAAATACCAGGGCCGGCTTGTATATGGAACAGACTACGGATGGGAAGTCTGGGATAAACATTCTGATTATGGTAATAACACAAGCCTTGATTCAATGTACAGAATGACTTTCAGAGTACTTGAAACCCTTGATGAACATTTCTATCTGACAGATCTGTTGGGATACAAATGGCCTTTATATGGACTGGGCTTAAGCGATAGTGTGCTAAAGAAAATATATCGTGATAACGCTTTAAAGATCAGGAAATGATAAATGTGGATTATTAAAGTCAGAGTAAAAAAAATCTTTTATGGATAAAAATAAATTTTCACGAATGAATCTTTTTGAGAGAGTCCTAATGGATGTTACTGCCATATCTTTTTTCAGGAAGCTAAAGTTGGATGCTATTCACGATAAAAGCTTGATTGGAATAAATAACCGGAAGATGGAATGTGTCCTAAAATTATTTGGAGGTCATTCAAAGTTTTTTAAGGTAGTCTTTATCACATCAATATTAGTGGTGTTGGTAAATATCAGTGTAAAGGCTCAGAGTGATCTTACTGTAATTAAAAACTGGATTCAGTTCAGCGACGCACCTAATTCATTATACCACGATCTCGCAGACCAGGCGTATAGCCTGCTTGATAAACGGGCTGAAAACATAAGGAGCTTACGGTCACTGACCGATTGGCAACAGCGGCAGCAATTGATACGTAAGAAGCTGCTTGAGGTCGTAGGTCCATTTCCCGAGAGGACCGCTTTAAATGCAAAGATTGTAAGCACCATTACCAGGAATGGATTCAGAGTAGAAAATATTGTCTTTCAATCGCAGCCAGGATTTTATGTTACTTCTTCATTATTCGTGCCGGCCACTTTAAAAAGTGGTGATAAGGCTCCTGTAGTGATTTATTGTAGCGGCCATACTGATCAGGGATATCGGCATCCCATCTATCAACAGTCGATTCTGAATTTGGTGGAAAAAGGATTTATTGTGTTTGGCTTTGATCCTATTGATCAGGGTGAACGATATGAATATTTCGATCCCGAAACTAAGAAATCCATTATTGGTGAGCGTGATGAAGAACATTCTTACCTGGGCGCACAACCTTTTATCGCAGGCAGTTCTCTTGCAAAATATATGATCTGGGATGGCATCCGGGCGATTGATTATCTGTGTACCAGGAAGGAAGTAGATACTTCACGCATCGGCATTATGGGGCGTTCCGGCGGCGGAACACAAAGCGCCTATATTGCTGCAATTGATGGTCGTGTAAAAGCGGCCGCACCTGAAAATTACATTACTAACTTTCAGCGCTTAATTCAATCATCCGGCCCCCAGTGCGCGGAGCAAGATCCTTTTAATTTTATTGCACAAGGATTAGACATTCCCGATCTTTTACTTGTTCGGGCGCCGAAGCCCACTTTAGTGATAGCTACCACACGCGACAAAACGTTTAGCATCCAGGGCGCGATGGAGGCAGCAAAAGAGGCGTCTCTTATTTATAAAGCCTATAATAAAGAGGCATATTTTCATTTTACTACAGATGATACGGTCCACGCTTCGACCAGAAAAGACCGTGAATCTATTTATGCATTCTTCCGGAAATTCCTTGAAAATCCCGGGGACTCTACTGAACTTAGCGTTACGCTTTTAAGCCCTCAAGAGTTGAAGGTATCTCCAACAGGCCAGGTATCAACTTCTTATGGTAGTGAGACGGTTTATAGTTTGAACAAAAAAGAAACAGAAAGGTTGGAAGCTAAATTGAATACTTCCAGAAAAAATCTTCACACCTATCTTCCTAAAGTACTGCCGGAAGCTAAAAAATTATCCGGGTATCAACAACCGGAAAAAATACTTAGTCCTGTATTTACGGGACGATTTCAAAAAGAAGGTTATGTAATTGAAAAGTATTTTGTAAAAGGAGAAGGTAACTATATTATTCCTTACCTGTTAATGAAACCCGACCTTCCAAATCATAAGGCATTGATTTATCTGCACCCATCGGGCAAGTCAGCAGAAGCAGGGCCGGGTGGGGAAATGGAATGGTTTGTGAAAAAAGGCTTTACTGTACTTGCTCCGGATATGTTGGGAGTTGGAGAGATGGGGCCTGGCGTTTTTCATGGAGATTCCTATATCAAAGGGGTGTCTTATAATATATGGTTT
>JBDTIC010000292.1:0-3406 GCA_039936595.1 Ginsengibacter sp.
TTTTCTGTAAATATTCTACGCAGCTTCTATAGCCAGAGGGCAATTTATCAGGTAAAACCCATGTATCACCACCATCGTGAGTGATCGCACAATTTTTAAGGGTATCATTTTTTTTAGTAAAATCACCTCCTACTACAATCATCGTTTTCCTGCTTTTAACGGCAATCGAATTAGCGCCGTTAGATTCTTTGCCCTGGAGAATGGGAAGAACCATTTTTTTATCCCTGATAAAGATTCGTGAGACAAGCCCCCCTGTTACAAATACCGCCTCAGCTTTATTTAATTTTCGGATATTGGTCCCGCTACTGGCAAAACAGTATTCCCCATTTTCAGCAACAGGCTTATTCGCTTCGGGAATGGTACGCCAGGTTTTCCCACCATCAAATGTTCTGCCTATGAAGAAACGACTATTAATGGGATCGCCTATTACTATTCCGCTTTGATCATTCCAGAATGTCATGGCATCTAAAAACATCCCCTTTGTTTTATTCTCAAAAACCACTTCCCAACTTTCACCTCCATTTGTTGTTCTCAAAATATAAGACGGCTCTCCAATACCCATGATAACAGCTCTATTCTTACTAAACGCCTCTATATCCCTGAAATCAATATTCTCAAAACCTCTTACAGTTACCCATTTCCAGGTATTGCCGCCGTCACTACTTTTACCTACTGTTCCGTTACTCCCGCTCACCCAAAGAGTTTTATCATCAACAACACTCAATCCTCTTAAAGAGGCATCCACACTATCCGTAAGTATTTGTATTTTTTGAGCAGTTAAAATCTGAACGGATAATAAAATAAAGACAAGACAGAAAAACTTTTTCACCAGATAATGGTTTAAATGAATAGTAAAAACTATTTCTAAGAGTAGGATATTTTTTTAAAATATGGACTGGATGAATTAATCTTAACCTCCAGGAAAAAAATTTAAGGGAAAATGCACCAACGAATGCTCAATTCGAACACGAGGCAAATAATAAATTTCTTATTCTTATTTCTTTCCAGATTGCTATCGGGATTTATTCCTTATTTCTTATTGCCTTTATCCCCGGCAGTTCTTTTCCTTCAAAATATTCAAGCAAAGCACCACCACCGGTAGAAACGTAACTTACTTTATCTGCAAGGCCAAATTCGTTAATCGCGGCAACACTATCTCCTCCGCCTACCAGGCTAAATGCGCCATCAGATGTAGCTTCAGCTACGGCTTCAGCAACCGCCTTGGTACCGGCCTGAAAATTTTTCATCTCAAAAACTCCCATTGGGCCGTTCCACAAAATCGTTTTTGAATGATGAATCACTTTCCTAAAAGTGTCACAAGCCATTTCACCGATATCAAGTCCCATCCATCCGTCAGGTATATTATTACTCAGAGACCCCGATATTTCAGCTGATGCATCAAATTTATCAGCAATGATAGAATCGGCTGGAAGATGAATGCAAACTCCTTTATCTTCTGCTTTTTTCAATAGCTCTTTCGCTTTATCCAACTTGTCGTCTTCGCAAAGAGAATTGCCTATCCTTCCACCCATAGCCTTCATAAACGTATAGGTCATGCCTCCTCCAATGATGATATCTGTGGCTCTATCCAATAAGTTTTCGATAATAAGGATCTTATCCGAAACCTTTGCCCCGCCAATAATTGCAAGGAATGGCTTTTCAGAACTATTTAGTACTTTTTCGGCGTTGGATACTTCGGCATTCATCAGCAACCCGAACATCTTTTTATCAGCCGGGAAAAACTGCGCAATGACAGCCGTAGATGCGTGAGCGCGATGTGCCGTACCGAATGCGTCATTCACATACACGTCACCCAATTCACTTAATTTTTTTGCAAAATCTTCATTGCCTTTTTCTTCTTCCTTATAAAAACGAAGATTTTCTAAAAGCAAAACTTCACCGGGCTTCAGTTCTCTTGATTTTTGTTTCGCATCATCACTCAGGCAATCCTCCGCAAAAAAAACAGTTACACCTGGCAATAACTCTTTTAAATGCGGTAATAAATGTTTTAAAGAAAATTTTTCTTCCGGGCCATTTTTAGGCCTGCCAAAATGCGACATGAGAATTACGCTTCCACCATCATCCAGGATTTTTTTTATCGTTGGAATAGCAGCACGCATTCTTGTGTCATCCGTAATTTTAAGATGCTCATCGAGAGGTACATTAAAGTCAACTCTTATCAGTGCTTTTTCATTTTTGAAATTGTGTTGGGAAAATTGGCTCATTGTAATTCAATTATATCTTTATTAAAATCAAGTAATAGACGAATGGATCTGTCCAGGTTACGTTCCAGAATTGAAAAAAGTATTTTATTATCGCAGTTAGTAATTTTAAGGCTTAGCAATTTTGGAGGAGAACCAGATTTGCTGATAATGTCAACCAGGTCAGAATCTTTTGAGATTAAGATAATATTCCCTGATTTCTTCGCCTTTAAATAGATATCAAAATCACTCAAATTATATAACTTTAATGTGTAAGAAGACTTAACAGTAAAGCCTGTCTTATCTCTCAGCCATTTTGCTATAATGGGCGAGATGTGGTTATCGAGCCAAACTTCCCAATCAGGCTGCATTAATAGTAAGTGTATTTTTTGTTCTTAAAGCCGCATAAATTAAAGCAGCCTGAATATCTTCCTTTTCAAGAATTGGATGTTGTTCTAAAATTTCATCTATCGTCACGTCATTCGCCAGCATTTCGAGAATATCACCAACAGGAAATCTCATACCTCTTATTGTCGGTTTGCCAGACATTAAACCAGGTACAATTGTAATTCGTTTTAATAATCCTGTATCCATAATAAAATTTATTATTCAAATTTAAACCAAAATATTCTAATCAATTCCCAGGTCGGCTATATTTTTCGATTAACTTTATTTTGAGCATACTCAAGAGCCGCAACTATATCTTCTTTTTCCAGGTAAGGAAAATCAGCTAAAATTTCATCAAAGGTCATTCCAGCAGCTAAATAACCAAGAACATCAGCAACGGGAAACCTCATTCCGCGAATAATTGGTTTGCCGTTAAATATTCCGGGATTAGTTGTAATCCTTTTTAATAACTCTGTTTCATGTTATTTTTTTTCAAATTTACGATTAAAAGGATACTTTGAAAAGAAAAGAAGGTTATCGTTAAAAAGAGAAAATAATCATCGAACGCACATTTAAGTCAACTTCGATTCATGTTTTGGCTCAAAACCAATATCTTTTTTAGAAATCTTTTCTTATTAACAATTAAACATTTTTGGAAAAACTACCAAAAAAATATTCAACAATATAATATAATCCCTCTTGTATTTTTTCTACATCCTGTATATTCTTGTTGATACGAAATAATACCAGGATAAATTCGCACCACATGCCCCAAAAGATGTTACCTAAAAAGAGAAAAAACAATCCCCCTAAAAAGC
>JBDTIC010000293.1:0-3178 GCA_039936595.1 Ginsengibacter sp.
GTGCGCCTTAATAGCCTTGCTATTATTGGATGTAACGCACAAAGCACATAATGCTACAATGGCATTTTCTATTTTAGCAACTATCATCCGGTTACATATCATGAACTATGTTGACCTGTCTGCTATTTTTAATGCGTATAAATTAAAAAGAACGCGATACAAAAAACATCCCAAGCCTAAGCTACCTATAAAGAAAACCACACCCCCTGCTTTACAAATTAAATTAGAAATGTAATGGCAACAGGTGTTTCTCTAAATAAAATAGATTTTTTCTAGCTTTGTCGGACAACAATAATTTTAATTCTGGATTACAACCCAATACCTTTCGTAAGCATTAACATTGCTTTATCATAACGTAGTAGTCAACACTGCCATTTTTAAAACATATTTGTGCTCTCTAATTCCAACTAATGCTCAGAATTATTTTACTGTTGGCCTGTTGTTTGGCGATTACCGCTTTGGGTTTTGCTCAGAATTCATCCATAAAAGGAACGCTAACTGATTCATCAAATAATGAGAAGGCAGTACATGCGGTTATATCTCTTTTACGATCGGAAGATTCCACTTTAGTTACTTTTTCAAGAAGCGACCAATCGGGCAATTTTAAAATAAGTCATTTAGATAGCGGTAAATACATTGTGCTCATTACCTATCCCCAATATGGAGATTATGTCGATAAAGTAGAACTAAAACCTGCACAGGCACTTGATTTTAAAACTGTCTTCCTGACTCAAAAAGCTAAACTCATGGAAGAAATTATCATCAGGCAATCTGCCGTAAGGATAAAAGGCGATACAACGGAATTCACTGCTGATAGTTTTCATGTAAAGGCCAACGCCACTGTGGAAGACTTATTAAAAAACCTGCCTGGCGTGCAGGTGGATAAAGATGGAAAAATAACCGCGCAGGGCGAACAAATACAAAAAGTGCTTGTGGATGGGGAAGAGTTTTTTAGCGACGATCCTACTATTGCCACAAGAAATTTAAGGGCTGATGCGGTGGACAAAGTGCAGGTATTTGATAAGAAAAGCGACCAGGCAGTATTTACCGGGATTGATGATGGCCAGAAAACAAAGACGTTGAACTTAAAGTTAAAGGAAAATGCCAAGCATGGATATTTTGGAAAGCTTGCCGCTGCCGGGTTAGATAAGTATTACAACGGCCAGGCGCTCATTAACTCATTTAAGGCTAAAAGACAGTTTTCGGCATTTGGTATCATCAGCAGTACCGATGCCACAGGGCTTAACTGGCAGGATTCCCGCAGCTATGGTTTCGCCAATGACAATGTGCAGGTAATGGATGGCGGTGGCATTATGATCACATCGAGTGGAGATGATCTTGGCACCCAAAGCTACTATGGTCAGGGGCTTCCTGAAAGTGTAAAAGCGGGAGTGCACTTCTCCAACAAATGGAACAATGATAAGTACAATGCCGGGGGTAATTATCTTTTTAATAAATTATCAGTACGTAGCGCGGGAAATACATACCGTCAAAATATTTTGCAGGATTCAGTTTACTACAATCGGGAATCTGCCGATTCATATTCAGATAAAATGAGGCACTCTGTAAGTGGAATGGCGGAGATACAATTAGATTCGTCTTCATCCATAAAAGTGGTGGCAAGCGGCAACGCGGGTACTTCTCAAGGCTATAGCAATTATAATTCAGAAGCACTAAGCCAGGAGAATCAATTAGTTAACAGCAGCGTGCGCAACACATCAAGCAAAGGTGATAATTCTAGCTTTAATAGCTCTGTGTTATGGCGCAAAAAGTTTAAAAAAGCAGGCCGTACGCTCTCCGTTAATTTTGATGAGAAATACGGAGCTTCTAACAGCAATGGTTTTTTACATAACCGGTCTGATTTTTATGATGAAACCGGTTTCATTATTAAGAAAGATTCTACCGATCAGAATAAGGTTAACGACAACCTGTCTAACGTCATGGGCGCCAGGGCAACTTACACTGAATCTCTCACTAAAAAATCGTTTCTTGAATTAAATTATTCTTTTTACAATAATAGCAGCACGCAAAAGAGATCAAGTTATGACAAGGACCTTAATGAAAAGTATTCTGTGTTGGTGGATTCTCTGAGCAATGATTTCCAGTATGTTTATAAAACGCACAGCGCAGGAATTAACTATCGCTATAATGATAAAAAGTACAATTTTTCTTTTGGCGGAAATATTGCCAATACTGCATTTCAGCAGACAGACCAGGTAAAGGATACGACAAGAAAATACAGTTATTACAATTTATTTCCTCAGGCCAATTTCAATTATAAATTCAACCCATTCAGTAGTATTCGTTTCAATTACAACGGAAGCACCCAGCAACCAACCATTGATCAGTTACAGCCTCTAAAGAATAACGATGACCCCTTGAATATTGTGATAGGCAACCCCTCGCTTAGGCAAAAGTTTCAGAACAGGTTCAACCTGAGTTTCAATAATTACAAAGTTTTGTCGGAGCGTTCTATTTATGTAGGTACCAATTTTAGCACTACAAAAAATGATATAAGCAGCAGCAACATCATTGATAAATTTGGGAGACGCACTACTCAATATTTAAATGTAGATGGCAATTATTCTGCGAGTATTTATTTAGGCTACTATATTAAAATTCCTAAGTCCAAAATAAGAGTTTTTGCAAATCCTTCTGCAAGTACTTCCCGTACTACTAATTTTGTAAATGGTTTAAAAAATGTTTCCCAGAACAACAATATTTCGACCAATTTCGGAGCCTATTTTTATAAAGACAAAGTATATGAACTACGAGTAGGAGTCGTCCCATCCTATAATCAATCTAAACCGAGCATCAGTTCTGTTGCAGGTACTCAATACTGGAGCTACAACTATGGATTGAATGGCAATTATGCGCTTCCGGGCAAATTGGAAATTGGCTCTGATATCAATTTTAATATCAGGCAGAAATTAAATGCTTTCGATAAAAACAATAATGTGATCTTATGGAATGCCTATGTAGAAAAGAAATTTATGAAAAGTGAAGCGCTTACTTTGCGTGCCAGCATTAATGACATACTGGATCAGAATAAAGGCTATAGCAGGAACATACAACCCTTCTCAATTGAAGAGAAGCACTATATTACTTTTCAACGATATGGCCTGCTTACTTTAACCTGGAACTTTAATAAAAAAGGAGGCGCTGCAGCTCCTAAATA
>JBDTIC010000294.1:0-4915 GCA_039936595.1 Ginsengibacter sp.
TCTGGCGCTGATTATATTCAACAATTTGATTGTGCGAAATTCAAAACCAGATTTGCCTGTGAGGTTAAAGATTTTGAACCAACTAACTACCTCGAAAGAAAAGAGGCCCGCAAACTTGACAGGTTTACCCAGTTTGCTTTGATAGCAAGTGATGAAGCTGTAAAAGATGCAGGCCTGTCTAAAGAAAATGTAAATTATGACCGGGTAGGAGTCATTTTCGCAAGTGGTATCGGCGGTATTACCACCTTCCAGGATGATGTAATGGAATTTGCCCGAGGCGATGGAACTCCCCGTTTCAATCCTTTCTTCATTCCAAAAATGATATTAGATATTGCCGCTGGTCAAATATCTATGCGGTTTGGGTTTAGAGGCCCAAATTTTGCCGTTGTAAGTGCCTGTGCCAGCAGTACAAATGCAATCATTGATGCATATGACAATATCCGTTTAGGCAAAGCTGATGTTGTACTGACGGGTGGCAGTGAGGCAGTGATTTGTGAAGCAGGAGTCGGCGGTTTTAATGCTATGAAGGCATTAAGCGAACGTAATGATGATCCTAAAACGGCTTCCCGCCCTTTTGACAAAGACAGAGACGGTTTTGTAATGGGTGAAGCAGCCGGTATATTGGTGCTTGAAGAGTTGGAACACGCTAAAGCCAGAGGAGCCAAAATATATTGCGAAGTGGCCGGTGGCGGGGCTTCTGCAGATGCCTACCATATTACTGCTCCACATCCTGATGGCCTGGGAGCAAAAAATGTAATGCATGCCGCTCTTGATGATGCAAACATGCAGCCTGAGGACATTGATTATATTAACGTACACGGTACTTCTACCCCTTTGGGTGATATCGCAGAGACCAAGGCTATCGTTAATGTTTTTGGAGATAAAGCATACGGTTTAAATATTAGCTCTACAAAATCTATGACAGGGCATTGCCTTGGAGCAGCTGGAGTAATAGAAGCCCTTGCTTGCATTTTAGCGGTAACGAAAGATATCATACCGCCTACAATAAATCATTTTACAGACGATCCGGAACTGGATCCAAAACTAAATTTCACGTTTAATAAGGCGCAGAAAAAAGAAGTAAATGCTGCACTGAGCAATACTTTTGGTTTCGGTGGGCACAATGCTTCTATAATTTTAAAAAAATATAAGCCGCAAGTAACTTAATAAAAAAAATTTATTATGGAAAATTCTTCCAATATTTCAACCGCCGAAATTCGTAATTTTTTAGTTCGGCGCCTCGGAGAAAAAGAAGCTTCAGAAATAATGGAATACATCCGTACCGAAATTGACAAAGTTGTAGTGGGGCGGGGCGATGATACTAAACAAGAGATCAACCTGTGGCGAGCCGAGATAAAGGATAATTTTGCTACCAAAGAAGATGCTGTTAACCAGGAAAAAAAATTAATAAAAAGGATTTCTGCCATAGAAGGCACCATTATTTTATGGGCCTTTGTTTTTTGGTTTACACTCATAATTGCCATGTATATCATTTTTAAGTTTATTCAATAACACTTAATTGAATCGATTTAAAATTTTTTGACTCTGATTTAAAATTTCATAATCAATTCATTTCTTTACAATTTTATTATCTTCGTTTCTTCACAGTTTGTATATACAGACTGGTCTATTAAAAGTGGTCTATAGATTATGAACCGAATTAAATCATTAAAAAACAATGGAACAACTTCTCCCTATAATAGTGGGTGCCGTAGCACTAATTGCCGGTATCTTACTGGGTAAATTAATATTTGCAAAAAACACAAAACAACTCTTAGACAACGCAGAAAAGCAAGCTCAACAGATTATTTCCGATGTTCAGGCAAAAGCCGAAACTCTAAAAAAAGAAAAGCAACTGGAAGCTAAAGAGTATTTCGTACAGCTAAAATCTGAGCATGAAAAATCAGTTCTTCAGCGAAATCAAAAAATAGTAGATGCGGAAGGTCGTATTAAACAAAAAGAACAATCCATCAACCAAAAGGACCAGAATGTAGAGCGGCTTCTCAAGGAGAATGAAGTTATTAAGCAAAATCTCAACCAGCAAATAGAAGTAATTAATATAAAACGCACCGAGCTGGAAAAACACCAGGAACAGCATATCAAACGACTGGAAAAAGTTTCAGGACTTACTGCTGAGGAAGCCAAAGGACAACTGCTGGAAACATTGAAAAATGAGGCCAATTCCCAGGCACTCAGCATACAACAGGAAATTGTAGATGACGCGAAGCTTCGTGCCAATAAAGAAGCGCGTAAGATAATTATTCAAACCATTCAACGGACAGCAGCCGAACAGGCGATAGAAAATTCCATCACTGTTTTTAACCTTGAAAGCGATGAGATAAAGGGTTCAATAATTGGGCGTGAGGGCAGAAACATCAGGGCTATTGAGGCCGCTACAGGAGTAGATCTCATCGTGGATGATACCCCTGAAGCTATCATTCTGTCTTGTTTTGACCCCCTAAGAAGAGAAATTGCCAGGTTGTCTTTGCAGCGACTAGTTGCAGACGGCCGCATACATCCGGCCCGCATTGAAGAGGTAGTGGAAAAAACAAAAAAGCAAATAGAGGAGCAGATAATAGAAATAGGAGAACGAACAATAATAGAATTAGGTATCCATGGACTCCATAAAGAACTAGTACGCATTGTGGGAAAGATGAGATTCAGATCTTCTTATGGCCAAAATTTATTAATGCACAGCAGGGAAGTAGCTAATCTGTGCGGCATCATGGCGGCAGAATTGGGAATGAATGCAAAGCTTGCCAAGCGGGCGGGTTTGCTTCATGATATTGGTAAGGTTCCTGATGAAGAGACCGAATTGAGCCATGCTCTTTTGGGAATGAGACTGGCAGAAAAATATGGAGAAAACCCCGCAGTTTGTAATGCTATCGGTGCCCACCACGATGAGGTAGAAATGCAATATGTAATTTCTCCTGTCGTGCAGGCATGTGATTCTATGAGCGGGGCAAGACCCGGAGCGCGTCGTGAAATAATGCAACAATATCTGCAACGCATCAAAGATCTCGAAAACCTGGCTCTTACCTATCAGGGTGTGGAAAAGGCTTACGCCATACAGGCCGGCCGTGAATTAAGGGTAATAGTAGAATCAGAAAAAGTAAGCGATGGTGAAAGCGACAAACTAAGCTTTGAAATCGCTCAGAAAATTCAGGCAGAGATGGTATATCCCGGACAAATAAAAGTGACAGTAATCAGGGAAAAAAGAGCAGTAAACGTAGCACGGTAAAATAAGTGCAATGCTGGCTTTATTAGCTTTTAAAATAATGTATGTCTTTGCGGTCTAACAATCAGGCTGGCGTCATGAAGTAAAAAGCCCACATCATACTTTAGCAAAAAATAATGCGGCGTTGCGTTCATGTTGTTGTATTATCAAATGATATAAAGGAGCCTTATATCATTAGCACTACAAAGCCAACTCCTATTTTTTAAAATCTTCTATAAAACAGCTTTCATTATAGCAATTTTATCAAAATTGCGTTACATTTGCACTCCTAAAATAAAAAGCCATGAATGCTGTCGCATTTGTTCACGATCAGTTGACTACAAGAAAGGAATTTCCTAAGTTTAAAGCGGGGGATAACATTACTGTAAATTATAAGATACAGGAAGGTACTAAAGAAAGAATCCAAAGTTTTAAGGGAGATGTACTGAAACGACAGGGCGAAGGTGGCACGGCTACTTTTACTGTGCGTAAAATAAGTGACGGTATTGGAGTAGAACGATTATTTCCTGTATTTTCGCCTAACATAGAAAGCATCAAGCTTCACAAAGTGGGCAAGGTACGCCGTTCCAAATTATACTTTCTTCGTGAAAGAAGTGGCAAGAGTGCAAGGATTAAAGAAAAAAGAATTAAATAATAGTATATACATTTTTATAAAAGAACCGGAAGCTTTTGTTTTCCGGTTTTTTTATCTACTTTTTTATCTAAGTAAAAATTAAAAGAGCAAAAATTTCATCGCTATTTCTTCTCCTTCGACAACAGAACCGGTTAAATTCCGAAATAGGATGAATCGGTGATTGATAAAGAAATTAAATAAATGCATCAAACTCTTTTAATGAACCAAAAAATTAAAGAACCCAGTGCTGTCTCCATAAAAGACATTAAAATCGACCGGAGTTTTTATTCCATCCACTCTGCCTATTTCACTGTGTTGCCAAAACGTCCACTGGTTTTGTATTCTTGGCCTGACCGGTTGAAGATAATGCGCAATCCATAAAGGATATTCTTCAAAACCGGTTTGGAAATATTTTTGATAAAAATCAACATTGGTATAAATGACTGGCTTTACTCCGTAATGATCCTCAACCACATCAAGCCATACTTTCACTGCCTTTTGCATTTTCATCACAGAAACTCCCCGATTTTTTTCAACATCTAATACGGGCGGCATATCACCATGCTTCAGGTTGACAATACTAATAAAATTATCTGCCTGCTTTTTTGCACTTGTGGAAGAAATAAAAAAATGATACGCCCCTTTGGGAATTCCCTGCTCTTCCGCGCTTAACCAATTGCGTCTAAATTGACCATCCACAATATTAGTGCCTTCAGTTGCTTTAATATAAGCAAACCCTATTCTGATTCCTTTTACTTCCATGTTCTTCACTTCTTTCCAGTTTACGACACCCTGGTAACGGCTTACATCTATACCATGTATTTGATATCCGTTTGGAATTTCAATTTGAAAACCGGGATAAAAAATATGAGGAAGTTCGGTGAAAAGACTGGACACATAATAAATACCAGTTATTGTGAGGCAAAGCCAAAAAAAGATTTTAAAAAATGATCGGGAAGTCTTTTTCTTTTTTTTCCTTGGCACAACAGATCTTTTTTGCAGAAACAGTAAACTCTTATTGTTTCAAAATTTTTTTTACAAATTTACCGCCATTATTGGTCTGT
>JBDTIC010000295.1:0-2553 GCA_039936595.1 Ginsengibacter sp.
TTACTTTTGGGAATGAAGAACAAAAAAGGGAATTTTTGCCAAAACTGTCTTCTGCCGAATTTATAGGTGCATGGGCATTGACTGAAGCCAATACAGGAAGTGATGCAGGCAACATGCAATGCACAGCTAAAAGAGACGGAGATGATTGGGTTATTAACGGAACAAAGAACTGGATCACACATGGCAAAAGTGGTGACATAGCAGTAGTAATTTGTAGAACAGGTGAGCCGCGCACCAGGGATAATTCAACTGCGTTTATAGTCAGCCGTGGCACTGAAGGTTTTTCAGGAGGTAAAAAAGAAAATAAATTAGGAATGCGGGCTAGTGAAACAGCGGAAATGATATTTAATAATTGTCGAATTCCCGATTCAGCCCGAATTGGCAATGTCGGCGATGGCTTCGTTCAGGCCATGAAGGTACTTGACGGAGGCCGTATCTCTATAGCTGCTCTTGGCCTGGGAATAGCAAAGGGCGCTTACGAAGCATCTGTTCAATATGCAAAAGAAAGGCATCAATTTGGAAAACCAATTGCACAATTTCAGGCGATCTCATTCAAGCTTGCCGATATGGCTACAGAAATCATGGCAGCTGAATTATTGATTAACCAGGCCTGCGATCTTAAAATTCGTGGTGAAAACGTTACTAAAGAATCGGCAATGGCTAAATATTATTCCAGCGAAGTTGCAGTAAAAGTGGCCACCGATGCAGTCCAGATTTTTGGCGGGTATGGCTATACCAAAGATTTTCCAGTGGAAAAATTTTATCGCGATAGTAAATTATGCACTATTGGTGAAGGAACCAGCGAAGTACAGAAGATAGTGATCGCAAGAGAAATGTTGCGCTAAAAAATTAACATCCTTAAACAATCAGGGGAAAATCAGGTATTCTATGTATGAGTTTTGCTATTGCTTTTTATTTTCTCCAAAAAATCCTCCTAATTTGTCTTTCGCAAAATCTTCAATTTTTTGACCGGTTGCTCCTGGAATAAAATCAGATATCTTATCAAGAAGATCCTCATTCCCTTCTGAAACATTTGTCGTAGCCTCTACATCTGTCGGGGTCGTGCCCGGGGCTGACGGTGTAGTACCACTCTGAAAAAGATTATCAACAGCTCCTGCCACCATAGGGAATTTTTCTTTAATATATCCTATAATTGTATTTAAAATACCATGTGACTGCTCTGCAGTTAGTCCGTGAACGTCCTGCAATTTTTGAATTAATTCTTCCATGATTAACTGGTTTAAAAGATTAAATGTATTGGCGCACAAATTAAAGTATTTCTCCAAAAGCCAAAGCCTTTATTAAAATTTACTGTTTCATTCTTTTAAGGATGGATACATTCTTATTTTTGTCCCTAATCAATTTTTGAATATCAAATAACACTTCATGAAAAGAAACTATTTCTATTTAATAAAAGTAATAATAATCATTTTATATATTGGATGGGTTAATATAGCTTCTTCTCAGGATAAAACCGTAAAAGATTTGCAGGCCAAGGTCACAAAAAGCACTAATAAAGTGAAAATTGATAGCGGACATGTATGGAAAACCGGTGGACTGTTCAACTTAAATTTTGGGCAGGGAAGCCAAAGCAACTGGGCAGCGGGAGGCGATGATTTTTCTTTATCTATTGCATCCTACCTGGGCCTGTATGCACATTATAAAAAAAACAAATACAGTTGGGACAATACATTGGATTTTAACTATGGTCTTGTTAAATCTACCAGCCTGGGTACAAGAAAAAATGACGACCGCATTGATTTACTATCTAAAGTGGGTTATGAGTTGAATCCCAAACTAAACGTAGCAGGATTATTTAATTTTCATTCCCAATTCTCAAAAGGGTATAAATATATCGGTGATAGCGCCAGGGATCTCCTATCCAACTTTCTGGCTCCCGGTTACTTTTTAATAAGTGTAGGCCTTGATTTCAAGCCTGCAAAAGGTTTATCGGTATTTGTATCTCCAGTTAGTTCACGATGGACGGTTGTAAATAATGACAGCTTATCTGTAAAAGGGTCGTATGGTGTATCTCCTGGTGATAAAGTAAAAAGAGAGATCGGCGCCTTCTTAAATCTCAGTTATATAACCAAGTTAAGTAAGACAATTTCTTATAATGGAAGGCTTGATCTTTTATCCAATTATGAACACAATCCTGAGAATGTAGATGTGATGATGAACAGCACATTTGCAGCAAAAATTAATAAAGTACTTACCGGTAGCGTAGGCTTGAACTTAATTTATGATGACGACATTAAGCTATTTGGCCCTGAGCATGATTCTCCCGGCTTGCAATTGAAACAAATTATAGCATTGGGTTTAAGTGTAAAGATATAAATGGCTTATCCGGAAAATGGTTTACTTAGTGTGTATTGAAAAAAGTTTACGATTAAAAAAATAGTTCTACAAATTTTCAATTATTCCTGCAATCCCCTGTCCGCCACCAACGCAGGCCGTCACAATACCATATTTTTTATTTAACCGTTTCATATCGTTGATGATTTGAACAGTTAGTTTGGCTCCGGTGCAGCCCAGCGGATGGCCTAATGCAAT
>JBDTIC010000296.1:0-3980 GCA_039936595.1 Ginsengibacter sp.
AGAAGCAGGGAATTCATTTCCAGGTTCCTTATTTAGGAAGCCGTGTAGTTTCCGGATTTTTTGAAGACAAATTGTTGGATGCCAAAGATCCGGAAGGAAGAACTTTAAATGAGTCATTACAATCTTCGAACTTCAATAAAACAAACATAGACTCAGATGCCATTGATCCTCATGATTGGATAGGCTATTTTGAAATTCACATTGAAGAAGAGCAGGTTTTATATGAAAAAAATGTTTCGGTAGGCATAGTTAACGCAATTGCCGGACAGAAAAATGTTGAAATAGAATTTACGGGTAAAACAGGCCATGCCGGCACGGAGCCAATGAATATGCGGAGAGATGCTCTGTGTGCGGCTGCGAAGTTTATTTCAGCAGTAGAAAAATATGCTTTAAAGCAAAATAAAAACATTGTGGCGACAATAGGTACGCTGACGATTCCTGGTGCTGCCGCAAACGTGGTTCCGGGAAAAGTGTGTTGCACACTCGATATCAGGACAGAGGACAAAGAATTGTTATCTGATGCTTATGAAAACATTAATGCTTTATGTGAAAAGTTTTGTGATAAAAGGAATATCTATTTTGAGTGGAAATTGACAGCGGAACGGGAACCTGTCGTTTGCAATAAGAAATTTAGAAAACTGCTCGCTAATTCTATTGAGCAAAAAAATATTGAAGTAGTTAGCCTGGTAAGCGGGGTTGGCTCTGATGCTGTAATGATATCCAAGGTGGCTCCGGTAGCTATCTTATTTGTAAAATGTTCCAAAGCAATTAATTCGCATGCTACCGAAGATGTTGAAGATTACGATGTAGCTACGGCACTGGATATTTCCCATCATTTCATTGAGCAATTAATGTTGTCTCCTGAAAAAACGGGTAAGAAAAAAGACATCAAATAGTAAAAAATTGTACAGCTACAAGTTATTCATAGGTTTTAGATAATCAAATTATCTTGACTGCGGGATCCAGCGATGTTCCGCCTTTTAGTAGGTTGACGATCAGTAAAGAGGCTAATATATAGAAAGATTTTTGAGAAGAGCACCGAATTTTCAGGACCATAAAACAGAAAATTTGATATTCAACTCTTTTTCTGCCCAAACAAACTCATAGATGGTATCATACTTTGATGGGTGAGCACGCCCTGGTGGTTGATGTCCAGCTCCAATACCTGGTTAAAATATTCGTGCGCTTTTTCTAAATATTCATTTCCTAAGCCGAGGTTTCCCAGTCCCATTAAGTAAAGGCAATGGATCTTATTCAATAAATTCAGATTCGCATCAAACACAAGCAGGTCGGGTAACGATACTGCGAAATAATCTATGGTAATAATATTGGCCATGTGAGCCTCGCCAAAATCAATCAATCGATGAAAAATTTCAAAGGCTTTTTCACTTCGGCCCAGTTTTACCCATGCAAGGCCCTGGTAAAATATTTTATCAGGTTGGGGATCATTATAAAAAATAGCCTGCGCTGGTTCACTGATTCCCTGCGTAGCCAACTGGTAATACTTCATTGCCTCATTATTATTGCCTGACAGATCATAAGAAAGGCCTTTTAAGAAATGAATGTCATTCTCTTGGGTTCCTGCCAGTTTCCCTTCGCCAAGATTGAATGGGTAATTTTCTGCTTCTTTCAGCAATTGTAAAGCCACTTCGTATTTGCTGTGTTCAATAGAATTTTTAGCAAGCTCGAGATGACAAATTAAATATTGTCGAATTACTTTGCCTTCGCCGCCTTCCCACGGATGAAATTTGTAGTTGCTTAAAAGTTCTTTTGCCTTTGTATAGTCTCCCAATTGGTTATGTAGCGTTATTCTTTCAAGATATAAATCATCTCTTTGGTTAACAAGGGATAAATGTTCTTCTAAACAATGTAGTCTTTCTTTATGACCTTTGTTGAGTCTTTTATACAACTGATCGAGCTCCATTAATACACGGGCATCTGTTTTGTCTAAAACAAAGGCTTTTTCCATTGAAGTCAATGCTTTTGCGGGGTCGCTTAATTTATTGTAATAAGCGAGAGCAAGATTGCGATGAACGGTCGGGAAAGTATTGTCTATCCATACAGATTGCTCCCAACATGCAATGGCTTCCTCATACTGCTTTTTATCAAACCAGAAATTACCGAGATAATAGGGAGCGTTTGCATCCTTTGGATTCATTTCAATAGCTTTTTGCAATACACGCACATCCTCAATCTTATTAGGGAAAACATAATCCGGTGACAGTTGTGCTGCATTTTGAAAATGTTCCATTGCCTCCCGATGGCTATTAGGAAGCTGGTTACCTGATTGAGAAGCAAACCAGCCCATGTAATACTCCACCAAAGTATTTTGATCTTCCTGGGCTTTATAGACAGTAAGTAATTCAATGGCCTCGTCGAAAAGCCCGGCATGCGCATAATCGAAAGCATATTCTATAAAATTATTTGCATCGTTTCTGCTAATGGTTTTCAAATGGCTCAATACTTCATCAGCGACAAGTGCGCTATCTTTCAAAATTGCCAATAATAAATACTTCTCAAACAGGCATCCAAAGTTGAAAGGATCCAGTTCTAATGATTCGTCAATGCATGCAGCCGCTAAATCGTACCGGTTAAGTTTCCTCAGGATAAAAGATTTGGCATGTCTCGCTGTATGACTGTGGTAATTCTTAACTAATGATTTTTGAATAAAATCAAGAGCCTCAACATTATCTTCTTTCATCACTGCCAGTCTTGCCAGGTTCAGATAACCCGCATGTTGCCAGGCATCGTTCCAGGTGGATTTATAAAAAGCATCGTAGGCTTTATCATTTTTATTTTGCATTTTAAGCGCCCAACCAAGATTGTAATATGGTTCACCATCGTAAGGGTTGGGATTACGCTGTGTAATGGTTTCAATAGCTTTTTCGAAATGGGGAACTGCTTTCCCGAACCGACCCCTGCGCAGAAACCAAAGTCCCATGGCATTATTACTGCGCGCATCTTTAGGGTCTCTTCTCAATGCTTCTTCATAATAATCAGTTGCTTTATAAGTTGCATGGCGATATTGCTCCAAGTGCAGACCTGTTAAAAATAGTTGCTCATTATTTTCAACATCAGCAGGATATTTTGCCCGCTCCGCCGGGGATGGAATTTCCTGTTCCGGGTATTTTTCCTGCTGATAACTTATCAATTCTTTTCCCGTGGTCATATCAGTGACCATCAACTTCAATCCGATCGCTATCGGATCTTCCGGGGGTTTTTCATCTTGCAAAGCCACTTTCTTTATGTAAGGATTTTCGGGTGAAGAAGAGATGGTTTCGGTAAATAAAATTTCATCACCTTTTAGTAGCTCAACTTTAATTTCTTCAAACGCCGACGTTACATACAGTCTGATTTCTGCCCACTTACCATTTGTTTCAAGATTTACCACCACATCTTTAGTTGCATTTTTCACCATCCCCACTTCACGGTATGGCATAAAATACTGCACAAAACTTTTTTCTTCATAAGGTTGTATCCACGAAAAATCAGGCTGATTATCTGTATAAACGCCTGTCATCAATTCAATATAAGGACCGTCTTCATCCGTAAGGTGATCATCCCACCTGCGGCCAAACTCACCATTACCCCATGTCCATTGTTTTTTACCGGGGGCGATATGATGATCGGCCACGTGCAAAAGGCCCCCGCGGGTGTCGTGTTCATAACCTCCTATAAAATTGTATTTAGAGCTAACAGCCATGTAGGATGTAGGTACCCGGATATTTTTATACTTTGAAATATCAGTGCCGGGCGCATAATTTACTTTGTAGTAAACTCCTTTTGCAATGGGAAATGACGACACGTCTCTTTTTCCATGATCATAAACAGCGTGCACATCTGGTGGGAAAATAGATTGATAATGATCATTCACCTTAACTGCAGGGTTAGCCCACCATAAAAAGGTTTGCGGAAATGGTGTGCGATTATACAATTTCCCGGTTATCTCAATATAAGCTTTCCCGGGATAAAGGGTAAAA
>JBDTIC010000297.1:0-5008 GCA_039936595.1 Ginsengibacter sp.
CCTACCTGGCCATCTATCAACGGACAATGGCTGCCCGATACAATGAACCAGCTTTCGCCGGCATGGAAAAATCTTCTGGATAATAAAATAACCATACAGTTCATTCACCGTGGACTTGGTTATACCCTTCTGCTAATGGTAACAATCTGGTGGATTAAATCTAAAAAGACCCGAGGGAGTCCATTGTTTATAAAAACAAAATTTATCCCATTACTTTTAATTTTTGTTCAGGCCAGCCTCGGGATCGTCACGGTGTTGTTTTCACCTTTTGGCAATAGCCTGGTATGGTTTGGCGTTGCCCATCAGTTCGTGGCAATACTATTTTTAATGTCAATTGTCCTTATGTTATATATCATAAGGCCTACACTTGACGGAAAAAGATACTTCTAAAGGACGGAATTCTATTCGTATGAAAAGATTTATTTACAACTTTTATTATTCCTTCCCTATTCAATTGCTGTTGCTTCATTTCAGAAAATCACAGGTATTACTGGTTTTATGGCTTATCCTCTTTCTTACAGTTTCAGGGAATTTTATGCAATTGTTTGGTGCCAATGCACTGCTTCTTGCCCCGGAATATCTGGATAATGTCAATGCTGCCGGCGCTGCCATAACCGGAATTGCCGCGGGTATTTTTATAATGAGCTGGAATATTACCACTTTTATTTTACATAGTACCCGGTTTCGTTTTCTTGCCACCAGTTCCAAGCCATTTTTAAAATACTGCATAAACAATGCGATCATACCCACTACTTTTTTACTTCTCTACTTTGTAGAAGCCTTGCACTTTGATATTGCAAAAGAGCTGATTCCTATATCAGGATTTTTTTTGATAGTTGCCGGATTCCTGGGTGGCTTTTTTCTTTTGGTGCTCCTGTCTTTTATTTATTTTTTCAGCGCCGACAGAAGGATTATCAGGACATTTAAGCCGGGCTTCACAGAATTTGATGAGAATAAGATTCCCGAAACATTAGCAGATAAGATAGTAATAGATACATTTGGATTACCGGTCAAGTATTATGTAAGTACCAGGTTTAGAATCAAAAAAGTAAGAAAAGTAGGGCATTACAGCCAGGACTTTTTAGATGTTATTTTTAAAAGGCATCATTTTTCAGCAATGCTCAGCATCATGCTGGCTTTTGTTTTCCTGATCTTTATAGCCTTCTTTCTTGATTATAGAATTTTCCAGGTGCCCGCGGCGGCGAGTATTTTTATCTTTTTCGCTATACTAATAGCAGTTATTGGCGCCCTATCCTATTTTTTGCGAAGTTGGAGCCTCTTGTTCGTCATTTTTTTATATGTTGTTTTAAATGTGCTCTACAAATATGACATTATTGATCCCAGGAACAAGGCCTACGGACTTAATTACTCCAACCCTGTGCGGCCAGAATATTCGCTGAGCAACCTCGAAAGCCTGAATACAGTTGCTAAGATATCAGACGATGAAGCAAATATGGTTTCTGTTTTAAATCATTGGAAACAAAATCAAAATGAGGAAAAACCATTGATGGTCCTGTTTAATTTCAGCGGCGGCGGTGTGAGGAGTGCCAGTTTTGCAATGAATGTTTTACAGGAACTGGATAGTATTACTCGGGGAGCGATCATGAACAATACCACATTAATGACGGGAGCTTCCGGTGGTATGCTTGCCGCTGCCTATTTCAGGGAACTGTTAAGGCAAAAAAAAAACCGGTGTCAATATTAATCTTCACGATAAAAAATATCTTAATAATATTTCGGAAGATTTATTGAATCCTGTGTTCACTTCATTAATTGCCCGTGACCTTATTTCCCCGTCACAAAAATTTACGTTTGGCTCATATCGCTATGTTAAAGATCGGGGCTACGCCTTTGAGGAAAAATTAAATCGTAATACAAAAGGAGTTTTGGATAAGCCTGTTGGTTTTTACAAAGAAGCAGAGAGTAAAGCAATTATCCCTCTTATGATTCTGAGCTCAACGGTTACAAGGGATTTTAAAAAAATGTTGGTGTGCACACAACCACTCAGTTTTATGATGAAATCGAAGTTTAAAGATAGTACTTCAAAAATCACCGGACCTGATGCGATTGACTTTGCTGCACTCTTTAAAAACGAAAATCCAATGAATTTGAGGATGCTTACGGCACTACGTATGAATGCCACTTACCCATATGTATTACCAAGTGTATGGCTTCCGACAAATCCTGTTATAGATGTAATGGACGCAGGTCTTAGAGATAATTTAGGAGAAGAAACCTCGCTTCGGTTTTTAAATGTTTTCAAAAATTGGATCAACGGAAATACCCGTGGCGTTCTGATGATCCAGGTACGATCGAGAATAAAAGGAAGCTGGGACGACAGTTACAAGAATAATGGAATTGCTGATATTATGACGAATCCCTTCACCATGATGCAAACTAATTGGTTCAGGTTACAGGATTACTTTCAGGATGATGAGATCTCTTATTTGCAGGACGGGTTTGGGGTAAAGATTCACACTGTTTCTTTCATGTATATTCCAAAATCACCGGAGAAAGGGGCTACTCTTAATTTCCATCTGACTGCCAGTGAAAAAGAAGAAGTTAACGCTTCGTTGAAGAGACAAAATAATGTGAGCGCTTTAGAGCAGGTTAAAAATATCTTGGAATTCAGGGTTGAATAAGTTTATATGCAGAAGGTAATATTTCAAAAGAGAAACCAGTAGCTGTTTCTGAAGGGTCCCCATCAATATGTAGGGGAGCTAGCTGCGGGTTTTCAATTCTGATTTTAGTAGTTTGAAAATATAGAATATTTTTTTTCTCAATATTTTTTTTAGACACATTTTGGATGTTTCCTGAAATTAACTGTCTTATAACGGACAAAACTATTTTGAATTTTGTTGTCTTTTGTAAAATTACTATGTCGAGAAGTCCATCACAAATACTTGCCTTGGGAGCTATCTTAAAATTATTGCCAAATTGGTTACTATTGGCAACACAAACCAGGAATGCATTTACCGGAAATTGGCTTTCATTGATCTCAACTATAAAAGGATAAGGTTTCGCAGCATAGAGATTCTTTAATGCAATTTTAGTATATGCTTGCAACCCGCGTTTTTTCTTCTTTGCGAAATCATGTGCCACCTTTGCGTCAAAACCAATTCCACACACGTGGGTACTCAACTGGTTGTTTATCAGAAATGCATCTACATAATTCGCATTTCCTGCCAGGATAATGTCTATCGCTTTATCTACGGATTTAGGAATGCCTGCTGTTCGGGCCAGGCCATTCCCCGAGCCAAGAGGAATGATGCCAATATTTACCGGTGTGTTTAATAGGTAAGACACTATTGGTGCAATACTTCCATCGCCGCCACAGATGGCAATATCTGTGATATTTTCCTTTGCAATTTTTTCATACAGGAAATCGTAAATCCCATCTTTTGAGGTAAATAAAATTTCATAAGAAATATTCCTGTATCTGCATTTTTTAACGATCTTTTGTTCTAAATACAGCTTGCTTTTAGTGCCTGATATCGGGTTGATAAAAAATAAAATCTTTCGGCTCATTGGGTCAGGAATTAGGGGTGCAAATATTATATCATCTCCTTAATAGCTTAATTCAGCGCATTCCATAACATGTCTTTCAATTCTACCAATCCTTTATTGGTGAGCGAGGAAATAAAGAGATGTGGAATGTTTTCAGGTAATTCCCTTTTGATCGCTTCCTTTAATTCTTCATCCAACATATCACTTTTGCTAACTGCAATCAGAAACTTTTTATCCAGTAACTCGGGATTATAGTCTTTCAATTCATTTTGCAAAATTTTGAATTCTTCACCGTGGTCCTTACTATCTGCAGGAATTACAAAAAGTAAAACAGGGTTTCGCTCTATATGCCGCAAAAACCTGTAGCCAAGGCCCTTTCCTTCGGCAGCGCCTTCAATTATACCGGGTAAATCGGCCATGCAAAAACTTTTATTGTCGCGGTATTCTACCATCCCGAGTTGTGGGGTTAATGTAGTAAAAGCATAATCAGCAATTTTTGGCTTTGCTGCCGTAATCACAGACAGCAAAGTTGATTTCCCTGCATTGGGAAAACCTACTAAGCCTACATCAGCGAGAACTTTTAGCTCAACGTTTACGAAAGATTCTTCTCCCGGTTCGCCGGGTTGGGCGTGCTGGGGAGCCTGATTAGTAGGAGTGGCAAAGTGAAAATTTCCTTGTCCCCCACGGCCACCTTTTAAAAGTATTTTTTCTTCTCCATCAGCCAATACTTCTACGGTTCTGCCATCTTCTTCTATGGATGCGATAGTACCAAGAGGTACTTCGATTATTATATCTTTCCCATCCTTGCCGGTACAGTTATTCTTACTTCCATTTTCACCATTCTCAGCAAGAATATTTTTATGGTAACGCATATGCAGAAGTGTCCATAAATTTTTATTACCACGTAATATAATATGTGCTCCGCGACCGCCATCGCCACCGTCGGGGCCGCCAAGGGCAGTTAGTTTGTTGCGCAAAAAATGTTTGCTTCCTGCGCCGCCATGCCCGCTCCTGCAAAATATTTTTATTAAATCTATAAAATTTGACTTTTCCATTCGGTAAATTTCGCTAAGTTTTATTTAGGAATCGTTTTTGTATTATTGGTGTAAAAAAATGTTTCGGAAATTAGCTCTTTTGGGTACTGTCTTTTTATGTCTTTTGCCGCACATAAAATATGCAGCCGATAAATGAATTGCCCCAATGCCTTAAAACAAAAATTGAAAGCATGAGTGCCCACCCAGGTGGAGGCACTTCTCAGTCTGGTAAACGTTACTAATATAAAGACCAACTTGGTTTATTACACTGTGTCAGCCCGTTGTGATAAATACAATATTGTTTTTGACAGCGATTGTAATGTTTTAGAATTTCCGGATGGGGCTATGCCGGAAGCGGAGATGGCAAGACGCCTGATTTTCACAAAGAAGCTGTTAAAGGGAAAAATCGTATGGTAATCAAACCATGAGAAATAAAGCTGACATGTTTAAAAAAGAAATGAATTTAA
>JBDTIC010000298.1:0-4108 GCA_039936595.1 Ginsengibacter sp.
GAGTCGCCAAAAACGCATCTGCGAACGATATAAAGAAAGCATATCGAAAACTCGCAAGAAAATTACACCCTGACGTGAATCCCAATGATAAAGAGGCGCATAAAAAATTCCAACAAATCAACGAGGCCAATGAAGTATTGAGCGATGCCGAGAAAAGAAAAAAATATGACCAATATGGTGAAAACTGGAAACATGCTGATCAATACGAGCACGCCCGCCAGCAACAAGGTCAACAGGGAGGAGGATTTGGGGGTTTTGGCGGCCAGGGATATACTTATTCATCTGCTGATGAAGGAGACTTTTCTGATTTTTTCGAGTCACTTTTCGGTGGAGCAAGAAGCAGGCGAAGCCAAACAAAATACAGAGGCCAGGATTATAATGCAGAATTACAACTTTCTCTTGCCGATGCCTATAGCACGCACAAGCAAACGTTAACTGTTAACGGCAAAAATGTCAGGATTACGATCCCCGCAGGTGTAGAAAACGGCCAGCAAATTAAACTAAAAGGATACGGCAGCCCTGGAGCCAATGGTGGCCCCAATGGAGACTTATTTATCACGTTCGTAATAAAACCAGATACTACTTTGAGACGAGAAGGAAACGACCTGTACAGGAACGAAGACATAGATCTTTATACTGCCTTGCTCGGGGGAGAAAAAACGATTGATACCCTCAGCAGCAAAATAAAACTTAAGGTAACTCCTGAAACACAAAATGGTACCCGTATCAGGCTAAAAGGAAAGGGCTTTCCTGTGTACAAAAAGGAAGGACAATTTGGCGATTTATACATCACATGGAATGTAAAACTTCCCACCAACCTGACAGCTAAACAGAAAGAATTATTTACTGAATTATCAAAATTATCATCTTAAATTTTTCAATATGGACAAAGATGAATTAATACCAGCAGAGGATTTTTGCATGTATCATAATGTTGAATATTCTTTTATAAGTTCACTACAGGATTCAGGACTGATAAGCATTACATCAGTTGAGCGTTCTACTTACATCTCTGCTGATGAAATACAAAAACTTGAAAAGCTGGTACGCCTACATTACGATCTCGACATTAACCTGGAAGGAATAGAAACCATTTATCATCTCCTGGAAAAGATTGAAGAAATGCAAAAAGAAATTCTGCATTTAAAAAACAGAATTCCTGATCAACACATCGACAAATTTTAAACCTTCGGTTGCATATCCTTTTGTTATACCTTAAATGGCCATTCCTTTTGCACTCTTGCCTTGATAAAATAAACAAATGTGCCAACTAATATTACCAGCAGCCCACTGAGCATCAATTGACTACCGGTTGAGATCAAAATGAAAATCCACATAGCAATGGCAAGGATAACCGGCAAAGGAAACAACGGCATTTTGTAAGGAAATTGTTCCTTATTTTTCTTGCTTCGCAAAATCAATAATCCTATTGCCTGCCCTATAAATTGTATTAAAATACGCATAGCGAGTATAGCACTGATAACCTGGCCTAATCTCAGAAACAAACTGAAAATAAATGCCACACCGCCTAAAAACAAGACCGATATATAGGGGAAATTTTTAGTAGGATGTAGCCGGGCAAATATCTTAAAAAATTCCCCATCCTTAGCTGCTGCATAGGGAATACGGCTATAACCCAGCGTCGCGGAGAAAACAGATGAAAATGCTACTAATAACACAAGACAGGTCACAATATCTGCAGCCCCGTGTCCGAGCAATTTTTCCATAAACTCACTGATTACAAAATCACTTTCTTTAGCTTGTTGCCACGGAATCACACTTACTACGCTTACGTTCATAAGCAAATAGAGAATGGAAATACCAATAATGGAAATAAACATGCTCCGGGGAATATTCCTGGAAGGATTTTTTATCTCGCTACCAAGGTGGCATACATTGTAATAACCAAGATAGCTGTACACTGATTTTACACTGGCAAAACCAATGGCCGTAACAAAAGCATAATCAACAGTCAGACCTGAATTGATGTTTCTCACAGGCTCTAAAAAATTACCATGCGCTATTCCCCCTGCAATGATCCAGAACAGCGTAACTATAACGCCGCACCATAAAAAAATACTGATCTTTCCGATTGCATCTATTTTCCTGTATAATAAAATCACGATCAATATTACCACTCCTCCACTTACCATTTTTTCTGTAATATGGGTAAGTGGGACCAGGAATGAGAAATATTTTGAAAACCCGATTGCTGCAGATGCTATAACCAGCGGAGCCTGAATCATAGTCTGCCACACAAATAAAAAGCTCATCATTTTACCGGCCTTGTTCTTACCATAAGCCTCCTTTAAAAAATTATAACTCCCCCCGGCTTTTGGGAAAGCAGCGCCTAATTCGCTCCACACCATGCCATCCACAATTGATAAAATTGCTCCTGCAATCCACGCATATAAAAAATACGGGCCATTCATCATTCCTATCACTAACGGCAAAGTAATGAATGGACCTATTCCAACCATATCAATCATATTGATAGCAGAAGCCTGCCATAAGCTAAGCCGCCGTTCGAGAGATGCCATATTAAACCTGTTGAAGTAAGTGAGTGATAGAAAAATTTTAAAGAATAAAAATACAACCCAAATAGCAAAATCATTTCTGTACTTGAAAATAATAAGCGTCATCTTTCCCGGAAAGAAGCGGAAAGTCTACTGACACCGCCAGGCCATTTATCCAAACTGATTTTTAACCGGAACTACAGCCATCAAAAAGAGGTATCAATCACCAATACCATTGATGTAAAAAAGGCCACATCAAACAAACGAGGATATTTATTCTATTTAATTTAAAACTCCGTTGATATGTGAAAAGGTATATTTTTGTCCCAGTCAAAAACAACAGATCTTTTAACTGAAAAATCAATAATCGTTATGATAACCACTAATTTTTCTGACTCACTTGAAAAAATTCCTGTAGAGATTTTTAAAACCCCAAAAGAAGGATCCGTATATGTTGCACAGTTAATTGCAATTCTGATCAAAGAAAAAGACTCTCAGGGTAAAAAAGCCGTAATAGGGCTTGCCACCGGATCTACCCCTAAGTCGTTATATGAGGAATTGGTAAGAATGCACAATGAAGAAGGATTGAGTTTTAAAAATGTGATCACTTTTAATCTTGACCAGTACTATCCGATGGAAGCTGATGCTCTTAACAGCTATCATTATTTTATGCGCAAATATTTATTTGAACAAACTGATATAGATCCCCAAAATTATTTTTTGCCTAATGGTATGGTGCCAAAAGATAAAATCAAGGCACATTGTGCTGATTATGAAAGAAAAATTGAAGAAGCAGGCGGTATAGACCTACAGATTCTCGGTATTGGCACCAATGGACATATTGGATTTAATGAACCTGGCTCCACGTTATATTCCAGGACAAGGCTGATTGCTTTGGATAATTCAACGAGGATTGCTAATTCGCGCGAATTCGGCAATGTATCGGAAGTGCCACGAATGGCTATTAGCATGGGCATTAGTACCATATTGAAATCACATCGTATCCTATTAATGGCCTGGGGTAAAACAAAAGCCCCTGTAATACAAAAAGCAGTAGAAGGTAAATCAACAGAAGAAATTCCTGCTTCACTTCTGCAACACCATGACAATTGTTCATTTGTTCTGGACGAAGATGCCGCATCGGAATTGACCCGCTTTAAATCACCGTGGCTTGCAGGTGAATGTGAATGGACACCCCAAATTATCAAAAGGGCAGTAATCAATATGGCAACTGAATTAAATAAGCCTGTGCTGAGCCTTACCGATCATGACTATAATGAATTTGGATTAAGTGATTTATTAGTAGAAAAAGGGAATGCTTACGATATTAATCTTGAAGTATACTATATGCTCAGAGATTCCATCACCGGATGGCCGGGTGGTAAGCCAAACGCCATCATGCCTAACCATCCTGAAAGGAGCGAGCCTTATCCTAAAAGATCTTTAATTTTTTCACCTCATCCTGATGATGACATTATCAGTATGGGCGGCACCTTTATGCGATTGCACGACCAGGGCCATGATGTGCATATCGCTTATCAAACCAGCGGAAACATCGCAGTGACAGATGAGTTTGTAACCAGGTTCCTGGA
>JBDTIC010000299.1:0-2579 GCA_039936595.1 Ginsengibacter sp.
CCCCAAAAGCGCATGTGGTGAAATTGGTAGACACATCAGACTTAGGATCTGATGCCGCAAGGTGTGGGGGTTCGAGTCCCTCCATGCGCACTTTCTTCAACAAATTTTCTGTAAAGAAAATAATAAAGCCGTGTTAAAACGGTTTTTAAATTTAGAGTAATGGCAAGCGTAACTAAAGAAAATCTGAGTAATCTCCACGATAAGTTGACAGTGAAAGTTTCTAAAGAAGATTATCTTCCTTCATTTGAAAAAGCAATCAAAGATTATAGTAAAAAGGCTAACATTCCAGGGTTTAGAAAAGGAATGGTTCCTTCGGGAATGGTAAAAAAAATGTACGGTTCGTCGGTCTTTTATGATGAAGTAATTAGATCTGTCGAAAAAGAATTACAGGAATATCTGGTAAAGGAAAAGCCTTCCATCTTTGCACAGCCTTTGCCGATGGAAAATGATTTGCGCAAACTGGATATGAACAAGCCGGAAGAGTATGAGTTTCCTTTTGAGATAGGATTAAAACCAGAAATTGGTTTAGATGCCCTGTCAGCCGCCAAACCTATTTTTCATAAAGTAGCAGTGACTCCTGAAATGATAAATGAGGAGGTAGAAAAAATGGTTACAAAAAATGGAGATCTAAAAGAAGCGGAAACCATTACCTCTCCTGAAAATGTGCTAAATGTTTTATTCGAAGAAAGTGATAACGACGGTAATGTTGTACCAGAAGGCCTTTCAAAAGATAATTCTATTTTATTAAAATACTTTTCAGAAGAATACCAGCAAAAACTACAGGACAAAAAAGTTGGCGATTTTATTGTTTTACAACTAAAAGATGCCTTCGCCGATAAAGAAAGAGAGTGGATATTATCTGACCTGGGCCTGAATAAAGAAGATGTGCCTTCTGTTGAAATGTATTTCAAGATGACCATATCCAAAATTGATTTGGTAGCAAAAAAAGAATTGAACGAAGAATTCTTTAACCAGGTTTTTCCTGGTAAAGATTTAAAGACCGAAGAAGATTTTCGTAAAACATTGGACGAAGAAATCCAAAAGCAATGGGATGCGGCGAGTCACAACCAGGTGCATGACCAACTCTATCATACCTTAATAGATACTCCGGTAGAATTTCCGGATGCATTTTTAAAACGTTGGATAGAGATAGGGGGTGAACAACAAAAAACCAAAGAACAGGTAGAAGAAGAATATCCTCAGTTTGTCGACCAACTCAAATGGACTTTAATTAGCGACAAAATAATAAGAGACAATAACCTGGATGTTTCGGACGAGGAATTAAAAGAAAGTATGAGGCAAGAGATTATGGGCTATTTTGGCCAGATGAATTTGGGCGAAGACTCTTCATGGATTGAAAGCTATGTGGATAGAATGATGAAGGACGAAAAGCAAATAGACAGTTCTTATAGAAAATTAATTACTAAAAAGCTATTTGACTGGCTCGAAGCACAGGTTACAAAGGAAGAAAAAGAAATTTCCTCAGAAGAATTTCTTGCTATGCAGGAGAATCATCAGCACCATCATTAAAATTTCTGCACATCAGACACTTTACATCAGACATTCTCTCCCCTCTGTCCTTTTGTCTTATTTTATTTGTTAGCATAATATTTGGAACTTCACGGATATAAATTGTTTTTACACAAATTTTAATTTATGAACACAGGAAAAGAATTTGAAAAATATGCTGTGAAGCACATGGGCATTAGCAGTAATACGCTGGATGCATATATAAAACACAATGTAACCAATCTTACACCTAATATTATTGAGGAAAGGCCTATGAACGTTGCTGTAATGGATGTTTATAGTAGGCTAATGATGGACAGGATCATCTTTCTGGGATATCCGGTAAATGATGAAGTAGCGAATATCATTATTGCACAATTACTCTTTCTCGAGAGTACAGACCGTTCAAGAGATGTACAACTTTATATTAATTCACCTGGTGGAGGCGTTTATGCTGGTTTGGGTTTGTACGATACCATGCAATTTGTGAACCCGGATATTGCCACTATTTGCACGGGTATTGCAGCAAGTATGTCAGCAGTGCTTATGGCAGCAGGGGCACCCGGCAAGAGAAGTGCACTACAACATTCCCGTATTATGATGCATCAGCCAAGTGCGGGAGCTGCAGGCCAGGCATCTGATGTAGAGATTACGGTAAATGAAGTAAGAAAGCTGAAGGCTGAATTATATGAAATATTAAGTAATCATTCCGGGCAGACAATAGAGAAAGTGGCAAAAGATAGCAATCGTGATTTTTGGATGGGCGCGGCAGAAGCTAAGGAGTATGGATTGGTGGATGAAGTATTAATAACTAACACGAGAAAACTAAAAAAATAAGTTATTACATTCAAATTTTGAAATATGAGCTTTATTGACAATAAGTACCAAAGATCTGACCAGGAGGATGAACCCGAAATATCCGTACCAGAAAACCCCATTGAAAAGATGATGGGTGGTGTGATGTTTGATAAAAAGTTTATTGAACAGCGCAAAGTTTTTCTTTGGGGCGAAGTGAATGACAAAAGTGCGAAAGATATTACCAACAGGCTCTTATACCTTGAAGCAACAGA
>JBDTIC010000300.1:0-5787 GCA_039936595.1 Ginsengibacter sp.
GAAGGGAAATATATCAAAATAAATTGCATTATACCGGCACCCGGAAAAAAAAGTATAATGATCTTCATTTGAGCCAAAGCTCAAATGTCTCCTGCGACGAATTACACAGATTTACAAGGACATATTCAGTACGATTATCCGGTAAACCGGTTACTTTCAAAAATAAATTTTTGTTAATCGAACGCATAAAATTTTTTCGTCCTATTTTGCGATTTATTTTATTTGTTGGAATTTTCTAAATAAGGATCATCCTGCAACCATTGCTGTAACTTGCCTACGTCTATTCTCTGTACAGGCACCTTCCCATCAATAGCCATAGAAGCGGCCATAGCAGCTGATTGCGCCAGTACCATAAAAACCGGCTCCATACGGATAGAACCAAAAGCGATATGGGTGGAAGACAAACATACAGGTACTAATAAGTTAATGCACTCATCCTCTTTCGGAGTGAGAGAGCGGTAGGAAACGGGGTAGGGAGGAAATCCACCTACTTCAACATTTCCTTCATTTTTTACCATACCATTTTCAATGATCCTTTGACAATTATGGCTATCCATTGTATAGGCTGCCATACCGATGCCATCAGTAACTTTCTTCTCACCACGGCAGTTATGCTCTGTCATTACATAATCGCCTACCATCCTGCGTGCTTCTCTTACATACAATTGAGGAGTAAAATTTCCATATTGTTGGTACTCATCTTTAGGATAGCCCCAGTTGCTAATAAACTCACTTAATTCTCCAGGCACTCTTTTATCTGTTTTGAAAAAGTATAAAAGGCCTTTCGTGTAAGAAACGTGCGCATCGAATATTTTCTTTCGTTGCGCATAAGATCCTTCAGTCCATCCATAATTCATGCCTATCATGTCGGTAGAAAATCCACCACGATTGTTTACATCTGTTTTTCGGTTAGGCATGTGACTCCAGATAAAATAGTCATTTATTTTTCTCATGTTAGGTTGCGCTTCGAAAAGGCGAACTAAAAGTTCATATTTTGCCGGATCATAATCGCGTGGGCGCGTAATGGGAATCCTGTTTTCAGCGCTATCAGTGAGGCACATGCGAAAGTTGTAAGCTTGTATTCTTTTATCACCGGTACCCTGCGGCACTGGCTTATCATTACTAATTCCCCACAGCAATCCGCTGGACGGGTCACCAGGAATTTTATAGGGACTTACTCCATCAGGAAATTGGTGGCCTCCTGACTGTTTATGGTATTCAGCCAATAAATATCCATCTACTGTTTCGCCATACTGTTTATTGTCTTCTCGCCCTACGGTAAAGGATACACCACTTTTGCCCAGCAAATCACCTTCATACGTGCAGTCGATAAACTGCTTTGCAGTTATTTCTGTTGATACTGATTTTGGTTGGGACGGATCTTTAACAAGGATGGATTGAATTGTTTTTCGTGACTTATTTAGTTTAAATATTTGCTGTTGGTACAAAATATTTATTTTTCCACTTTTGATATAACTCTGCAAGACTTCCATTGCCACGTGAGGCTCAAAGGTCCATTGCTCCTCTACGCCATATTTTTCACCCACATTTTTATAAAACTGCCGTGACAAACCTGAAATCGCCTGTTTATTTCCAATGTCCGTTTGCCCTAAACCGCCTGTAGTCATTCCGCCCAACATCTTACCTGGTTCAACAAGAATAACTGTCTTGCCGCATTTCTCTGCAGCATAAGCTGCTATTACACCAGCAGCAGTGCCTCCATAAATACAAACGTCAACGGAAATTCTTTTTGACTGATCTAAAGGACGAGGTTCAGATGCAGCCCATGTAGTGGTATTACTCAATAGAAATATAGAACAGGCTATTATTTTTATGCTCATGATGTTGGGTTTTAAATAGTTTTTTAAAATTCAATAATTAATCCCGATTATACGAATATTTATCCATTAGTTTAATCCAATGTCAGTCGTTGTTTTTGATTTAATAACTCCTTTTTAAGGTCTTCATAGTTTACCTTTTGCACATCCAGTTTTTTATCAATGGCAATAGAGGCTGCTGTAGCAGCAGATTCTCCAAGAATCATAAATACCGGCTCCATCCTGATAGAACCAAACGCCATATGCGAGCTTGATAAACATACGGGAACAAGCAAATTTTTGCATTCATTTTCTTTGGGAATAATGGCGTTGTAAGAAATACTATATGGTTTAGGCGTTTTTACACCAATATCTCCTTCGTTTTGTACATAACCGTCCGGCTTTATGTATCGTTGAACATTATGAGAGTCTAAAGTGTAAGAGCCCATACCAACGGGATCGGGCACTGGCTTTTTTGATAATATCTCACTTTCAGTCATCACAAAATCACTAACCATTCGCCGTGCTTCACGCACATAGATTTGTTGAGGCCAGTTACCATTATCAGTAAATTCGTCTCTGGCAAGGCCCCAACTATTCAATTCCTGCTGAAGGTCTTTAGGCACACGTGGATCAGTAGCCATAAAATACATTAATCCTTTCTGATAAGTTTCATGTTGTTTAATAATCTCACGTCTCTTTTCATAAGAAGCTTCGGGATAATCATAGCTCATGCCAATGTAATCTGTACTGACGGGGCCATGGTTGTTGGTATCTGTTTTCCGGTTAGGGATGATATCAAACTTATTAAAAAGTTCACGCCAGCCTGAATTAAATACTCTGATCAGCAATTCATATTGCGCAGGATCATATCCATCCGGCTTTGGAAATGCAACTCTGTTTTCAGGATCATTGGTAAGGCACATCCTGAAACAGTAAGCCTGGACTTTTTTGTCCGCCTCGCCCTTTACACCCGGATCTTCAGAAGAAATAAGAGGCAGCACTCCACTGGATGAATCACCGGGAGTTTTATACGGATCAATATTTGATTTGAAATAATGCCCGTGATGAAGCACTCCTGTTTCCACTCCATTCCATTCTTCATTATATAAACTGTTTGCTTCTCTGCCTACGGTATAGCTTACACCTGCTGCGGCCATCATGTCCCCTTCATAAGTAGCATCAATAAACACTTTTCCATTAAAGGTTTTACCACTTAATGTTGTGATAGACGTGATTTCCCCATTGTCCATTTTCAATCCTTTTTCCCGGTCAAGCCATTCATCCCGTAGAACTTCAATGTCATTGGTTTTTACAAAATCTTCGAAAACGTGCTCAGCAGCATGCGGTTCAAATATCCACATCGTCCGCTCATTGCCGTCTATGGCCGGAGTGCCCTGGCCTTTATTGCCGTACTCTTCTTTTTTCTGCCATTTCCAGGAATCATCTTTTTGGTAATGTTCAAAAATGCCGTGATAGAACTCACGTGCAAGCCCACCAATCACCTCCTTATTACCTGTATCAGTAAATCCTAATCCACCTGAAGACATTCCTCCCAAATGTTTGTCAGGAGAAACAACAATCACGTGCTTTCCCATCCTTTTGGCCTGAACTGCTGCCACAATAGCTGCGGGGGTTCCTCCATAAATGATGATATCGGCTTCGTAATTCTTATCCTTTTTATTAGCACATCCACTCAATAAAAACAAGCTGGTGAGCAGGCATAACATTGTTGAATTCCTTAAAAGATTGGTCATTTCAGATTTTTTTATAATTGAAGGCTTTACTGGTCAAGTTTCATGAAAAAATACAATTCATTCTATAATAAGAATGCATTGGATGAGTGTATTTATGGAATCAAAATTAATAACCAGGATTCTGGTCTGCCTGTGTTAATGCAGGATTATTATTTATTTCGTCTGATGGTATGGGCCAAAAGAGTCTTGCATCAATAAATCCTCTACCCGCAGCCAACATAGCTTCTTTTACCTTCCCTGTCCTTTTTAAATCCCACCAACGCCTACCTTCGAGAATGAATTCATATCCTCTTTCTTTCAAAACGATATCCCTGAAAGCATCTTTGCTTAGTCCGGCAGGATAATCTACAGAAGATGTTATTGAAAAATCATAGCCGTAAGCTCTCCTTTTAATCATATTTAATCTTTCCAATGCCAATGCTGATGGTGCACCATCAGCCATACATGAGGCTTCGGCATAGATTAGAAACGCTTCTGTATATCTGTACATGGGAACGCTATAACTGCTGAATCCCTGTGGAGTGGTAATAAACTTTTTAAATAAAATAGGTGATGCAGAAGGTAAAGAAACACTATCCCCATTTGGCCCAATATACTTGGTGTATAAATTGAACGATTTGCGGAGATCATTGTTATCCCAACTACTACCAATGAATGAATTCAGGTTGGGTAGCCATGCAAAATTACCACCACTGCCATAATTATAGGGAGGGGTATTGGGACGGTGTTCATATCCGGGTATTGCAGACTGCCTTGTGTTGGAATGGTGAACCGACATGATGTCCTCTGAATTAGTAATGGTAGCAAAAATATTATAAAAGTCTTCCTGCTTATGTACCGGAACCAATGAATAATGTGCACTTGCTATCACATCATTGGCTTTCGTTGCCGCATCACTCCATTTCTCAAGAGTAAGATACACCTGGGCTAAAAGCATCTTGGCAGCATACTTAGAAGCGCGGCCGGTTTGATCACCTACCGATTCGGGCAGGTCTGCCTCCGCGGTTAACGCATCGGCTATAATTAAATCATATACTTTGCTTTCAGGTTCCCTTGGGCCTTTCACTGCACTTAGGTCAGAGCTTTCTTTTGTTTTAACAGGAACCGCACCCCAACCTCTTACCAGATTGAAATAGGCCACTGCTCTCAGGAAATGAGCTTCAGCTAAAAACCTTTTTTTTGCATCATCAGTAATATTGGTCATGGTGGACACATTATCAATCACTGAGTTTGAACGATTAATAGCCTGGTATAGTGAAGACCAGTTTGCTGCTGCCCTGTCAATATTAGTTTGATCCAAAAGATGATCAAATATCGTTATGGGAGCCTGTGAACCCCGTCCATTAGCATAATCTGAATGGAGCACTATAAACAGGTAATAGGTTATTCCATAATAGTCTGTACTAAAGGTGGAGTAGGCTCCTCTTATTGCAGCTTCTGCATCCGATTGTGTCTGATAAAAATTTGCTTTGCTGATAAAGCTTTGAGGTACTTCTTCCAGTACTTTTTTGCAGGATGAAAAGATCACTGAGAATAATAAAAATATTATTGCCTTTTTCATAATTTTCATAATTTTTGGTATTAAAAATCTATTTGAATTCCTACCGCGTATATTTTTGCATTGGGATAACCATCGGTATCCGTGCCTATTGCCAAACGGCTTCCTACATCCTGCGAATCAGTTCCTGTAGTATTTACATCGGGATCTAATCCAATATACTTAGTAAGTGTGAACAGGTTGTTTGCTTTTACATATATCCTCGCCTTAGTAATGAAGTTAGCGCCCATTTTCCGTACAGGAAGATTGTATCCTAACTGCAAGGTCTTAACTCTTAAATAACTTCCATCTTCAATAAAACGATTGGATGATGCCATTTGAGTACCTGCACTGATTTTAGGATATTTGGCATTGGGATTAGGTTTGTCTGCTGTCCAATAATTTCCGAAAATATCCGCAAGTTGGTTTTGTCCCCTCTGGAAAGAATTCAAGTTGGTATATCCTGTTTGAAAGAAAATATTGTTACCCTGAACCCCTTCTATAAAAACATTTAAATCAAAGTTTTTATAAGAAAAAGTAGAATTAAATCCAAACGTAAAGTCTGGGTTAGGGTTTCCGATAATAACGCGATCCAGTGGATTAATAACGCCGTCCTTATTGATGTCCACATACTTGATGAGGCCTTTGTCGTCAAGCCCGTCTTCCATATAACCAT
>JBDTIC010000301.1:0-4298 GCA_039936595.1 Ginsengibacter sp.
CCACTTTTATCTCAATTTGACAAAGAAATTTTTTATCCACAAGGTTGTAAAGCAATAGTAACCATAGTTTCAGAAGGTAATAGAAGCTATTTTCCTAAGGATGATGTTAATAAGATGTGAGAAAGGATTATTCCATTGTGAATAACGAAAAAAGCAAGCAATAGATGCTTGCCAAAATAGTATTATTTAATACTTAGATATGCTTTCTTACAAGAGAAAAATCGAGAGTAAAACAGCTTCCTTTGCCAGGGCTACTTTCAGCTTTTATTTTTCCATGGTGTGCATCCACAATAGACTTTACGTAACTAAGCCCAAGGCCAAAACCTTTTACATTATGGATATTACCGGTGTGGGCTCGATAGAATTTTTCAAATACCCTGCTAAGAGTTTCTTTGTTCATCCCAATACCATTGTCTTCAATTTTTACACGAAAACTGACTCCCGTATTTAAAGTACTCACTTTAATTTTAAGATCATCCTTTGAATACTTAACGGCATTGTCTAAAAGATTATTGATGATATTGATAAAATGGACTTCATCTGCAAGAATTAAATCATTTGAGGCCTTAAAACATGTTTCTATAACACCATTCTTTTCTTTTAAAGGAAGTTGGATATTATTGATAGCAGCATTAACAAGTTCCTGACCATGGAGAGGTTTTACATTCAACTGCACTTCCTGCTTATCAAGCAAGGCAGCTTGCAATATGGTCTCCACCTGCTTGTTCATCCTCTTATTTTCATCTTTGATGATCCCTGAAAAATAATCCATCTTACCCTTATCGTTGATTACTTTCTCATTCTTAATAGCATCAACAGCAAGAGAAATAGTTGCTAATGGCGTTTTAAATTCATGAGTCATGTTATTGATAAAATCAGATTTTATTTCGCTTAATTTTTTCTGGTTGAGCAGCGCTTTGATCGTAATAAAAAATGCAGCGAATATTACACAGGTAAATACTACTGCAGCAACCAGCATCCAAAACATTTGCTTCCATACAATATTCTTTTGAGAAACTACTATCCACAGGAGCTCCTGTGGGGCTATACCTTCAGCAAGACTGCCACCGGGCGGATCAAGCGGATAAATAACTGAAAGATTATTGACAGAATCTTTATAAGCAGTATAAAAGTTTCTGGATTGAAGATCGTCTCCAATCATAGAGGTAGTGGTAATAGCAAATTCAAAATCTACTGCTTTAATATTACTTTTTTCAAACTGTTTCTGAATAAGGGACCTGATCTCGTGCCTGGAAAAATTATGCGCAATAGTAATGGGAAAGGCATTTAGCGGAAACAACAGATCCGCATTCTTGCGGCTATCAAAGGGCGACATCTTTGCTCTTTGATTTATGAGTTCATTTGCAACATTTACTGTAACCTGGTTGACATTGTCTTCAAACTGAAGCTCTTTATCCTGCAGCGCCTGCTTGATCCAAACATATTGAAAAAAAATAATCCCCATCAACGAAATAAAAACTAGAACAATAATAAGAGAGAACATTTTTTTCATCTTGGCAAATTTAAACTTCACAAGCACTTAATCCCCGGTAAAAAGACAAAGCTCATTTTTTTAACTATCTCTTACCTTTTATTTCATCGAATAATGAGATGATTTTTAGAATTTCAGCAAATAAATATAATTTAGATTCATGATATCACCACAAAGAGGAACATTATTAATTGCCAACCCATTTTTAAAAGACCCCAACTTTAAGCGTACCGTGATTTTTATTTGCGAAAATGCTGTTCAGGGAGCCTTTGGGTTTGTACTTAACAAACCCTTTCCGAAAAACCTTGAGGATATTATTCCCGATTTAAAAGGATACGAATTTCCTGTATATTTTGGAGGTCCGGTGCAGGGTGATTCCATGCATTTTTTACACCAGTATCCTGACCTGATAAATGGTAATGAAGAAGTAATTAAGGATGTTTTTTGGGGAGGTAATTTTGAGAGTTTGCAAATCCATCTGAAAAATAATGACATCAGTCAAAACAAAATCCGCTTTTTCGTAGGGTATAGCGGCTGGGGCGAGGGACAATTGGACCATGAAATGAAGGAAGGAAGCTGGCTAACTGTAGAGGCAACACGAAAATTAATTTTTGACACACGTCCCGAAGATGTCTGGAAAGAATCACTTAACCATTTAGGTGGTGAATATAAGATGCTAATCAATTATCCAACCGATCCCCAACTAAATTAAAAGAGTTTTTTCTGTGCAATGATTTTTCATGCTTCATAAATTAGAAACTATTTGACGATGATCTAAAAAAAACAATTTGCTCTACCAAATATTACTACTTCCTGCGAGGCTTGCGATTCGACTTTATTGCCGGAAAATTATTATCAATAAAAAAGAAATGCTAAAGATACCGGGGCCGGTGCTCATCGCAGCCAATCATCCCAATTCATTTTTAGATGCTATTTTAATGGCTTCTATCTTCAAAGAGCCTATCTATTCATTAGCCCGCGGGGATGCATTTGCAGGAAGATGGATCAACAAAATTCTTACCTCGTTCAACATGCTTCCTGTGTACCGGGTGAGCGAAGGAGTAGAAAATATCGAAAATAATTATGCCACATTCGATGCCTGCCAGAAATTATTTGAACAAAACAAAACCGTTCTCATCTTTAGTGAAGGGCACTGTATCAATGAATGGCATTTACGCCCTTTAAAAAAAGGAACTGCGCGCCTTGCATTAAGAGCATGGGAAGACAATATTCCTCTAATTGTTTTGCCTTTAGGCATTAATTACAGTTCATTCAGGTTCTATGGTAAAAATATGATCCTGAATTTTGGAAATACTATTACTAAAAAAGATATGGACGAGGATCTGTCACAGGTAGTATCTTTTAAAAAATTTAATGAAAACCTGCGATCTCAACTTGAGAAACTGGTTTATGAAATAGATGCCCGTGACAAGGAAAAACAAAAAGAATATTTTTTTATAAAGCAATCTTTGATCAAAAAGATCATTCTCTTTATTCCTGCCATAATAGGATTTGTTTTAAATGCTCCGTTATATTTCGTGATTCATTTAATCATTAAAGATCGTGCAAAAGATCACTATGATTCTATAATGACAGGACTATTATTTCTTCTTTTCCCGCTGTATGTATTGACTACTACTCTTATCTTATTTTTTATCAGTAAAAACAGCTATGCATTCCTGTTACCTGCTTTAATGCCCTTTACAGTATGGAGCTATTTACAATTGAAAAAACAATTTCGTTAGTTTTTTACAATCAAATTGTTGAATACTAGGTTTGCTCTGATCTCAGCTAATCCGTCTAAAATTATGCATCATAAGAAGGATCTTCAAATTCTTCATCCTCTTCATCAAAAAGGAGATTGCAATCAAATTCCATTACGGCAATTTGCTTAAGTGGAATAAAAGTCTCTTCGCCATCATCATCAATAACATTTATAAATTGCCTTAATGGTATATCGCCTTCCAGTTCGATGTTCAGCCCTGCCAAACAACCTTTCTCCAGTGCTGAATAGATGGATGGATTACCATAGTAATGATCGTCAGGAGCCTTGCCTATGTGATATATAATAGCCTGGGGTAAAAACTCATCTTCTATTACATATAATCTAACTTCACCATCTTTTGTTTCTTTTTCTGCTAAAGCAGTCTCTTTTTGAACAATATTAAAATTATCAAAATAGCTATGTGGATCTTCAGGTTGCAAAGCGAAATCAAAACAAAAAGTAACTCTTGCTATGGAATCGATATTTATAATTACCATCCGGCTAAGAGATGTCTCAAACCATACAAAATGAAGCGGTTCAGTTTCCTCAATCCCATCAGATTTAGCCCTCAATTTTTTGATGAGATACTGCTTGTTCCCGGTATCAACCGAATAAATAATCACTTTACCATTCAGCAGTTCAATACGTAAGGTATAAACAACCTTTTCATCAAATTCTGATTCACTGATCTCCATGGGTTTTAAATTTTAATTTATGATTTTGAGGTAAAAATAATACAGAAAATAAAGTGTCTCTATTTGAGGTCGCAATTTGTGGTCAAGCCGACGTATAGTATAATGTTTATCATCATAGTCTTCTACTAAAACCATTAATAATCCCATTTCGTATTCCTGAGATGTTCCTGGCATGGCATGAAAATATCCATAAGCCTGTTAGTTGCTTTTGTGTAATCCCATTCTTTTTTTAATGCTTTCCATTTCACGGATATTTGATTTTAAAATTTTGTTTTTTCGAAAAGCAATAGTTGCGGCATTGATTTATTGGTATTCGTTATGCGTTCCAAAGCAAATAACATAACAA
>JBDTIC010000302.1:0-7103 GCA_039936595.1 Ginsengibacter sp.
ATTTCCATCTCCTGGCCATTACCGGTATTATAAAATAAAAATATTCTTCCCTGTGGAAATCGCGGATCTGTCAAATCAACAACCGGAGCAGGATTACCGGCTTGTAGTGTATCATTACTGGCAACAATTTGCAGCTTGCCCCATGTTTTTCCGTTATCCAAACTTCTTTTCAAAACAATTTTAATATTTCCAAAATCTCCCGATCCCTGCACTCTTCCTTCGCAAAAAGCCAGAAGGTCACCATTCTTTGTTTTCACAATGGCAGGAATACGAAAAGATTTATAGCCTTCTGTTCCTGAAACAAAAACTGCTTTGGATTGAGCGAATAACTTTCCAAAAGAGAATGCAAAAATTAAGAAGATGATTAAGTTTTTTTTCATGGTTAGTGGGGTTAATTTGTTTATCGGTTAATTCCTCCAATTCGTTGTAAAAAGCCTCATCCCGACCCTTCCCCAAAGGGGAAGGATACGCTTTATTAGAAGCATTGCTAATCTGTGAACCTGTCCGACTAAGGCAGGTGAGTGGCCAACTCTTCCAGCAATTTCCAGCAATACCACTCCTGCCGAGGCAAATGAAAAGGCCCTTTAAATAAATTTCCTTTAGCGGTTTGCGCTACCGTTCCATCACGATGCAGGTACCCAAACCATTCACCAAATTCCTTATCATGAAAATGGGTGTAGGCATAATCGTGAATTTGCTGATGCCATTGTTTATATTTCTCTTTACCGGTAATCGTATAGGCTAAAAGTGTTGCAATAATGGCTTCATTCTGCGGCCACCAGAACTTCATATCCTGCCAATACTCCTGAACGGCCTTATTAGATACATCTCTAAAATACAGAATCCCACCATGCTCTTTATCCCAACCGCGCTCCCACATATAGTCCAACATTCTGCAACCCAAGTCAATTAAATGCGGATCGTTATTCCTGTACTTCGCTTCATGAAGGATAAACCACACGCCTTCTAATGCGTGCCCTGGATTTAAAGTCCTTCCCTCAATGTGATCAATAATACTTCCATCAGGTGCTACCTGCTCCATCACACAACTGATATCATCTTTCACAAAATCAGTTTCAATCTCTTTGATCCATTTTTCAATCCATTCATCACAGCGGGGATCGCCGATTGTTTCGCGCAATTGTTGCGCCGTGTTCATCATGATCATTGGGACGCCGATTCCTTTTGAAGGCCGGGTGTCGAAAAACTTTTCAGGCAACTTTAATTCGCCTGTTGAATAAGCAATACATTTCCCGAAAAGACCTCTTGCTTTCTTTGCCATATCTTCATCGCCACTTGCTTTGGCGTAGGCCGCTAGTGCTATTACTGAAAATGTTTCAGAAAAATAATACCGCCTTTTACGAATTGGTTTTCCATCCCTTTTGACATGAAAAAACATTTGCCCGTCTGTATCGAAACAATGGTTTAATAGAAAGTCCACTCCCTTTTTTGCACCGTCAAGCCACGACTGCTTTTTTTCAACTGTATTATATAAAGTTGCTAAAAGCCATGTAGCACGGCCTTGTATCCATACCGATTTATCATCGTCCAATAAAGTTCCGTCCCCGTCACGCATTAATAAATAGCCACCGAATTCTTCATCAATACTTTTTGGAAACCAAAAGGGGATGGTATCTTTTAGTAATTGATTTCTATAAAATGACTTTTGTTTCTCTAAATAGATTTTATCTAATTTCATTCTATTCAATTTTTCTTTATTACAAAATTATTTAAAATCTATACTAAATGTACTTGCAGGCAAACCTAACCCATTTTCCAAATTAGCCCTGGTAAAAGGCTGATATGCATACAGCACTTTAATTATTCTCTCTATTTTATCCACAGACAAAACCACTTCATTATTTATTATTTTGGCATTAGGCGAAAAGATTTCTCCCTTTTCATTCATCACTTCAAAGCCAATTAGCTTTTCATTATTCCTTGTTTGCAATGTTTTGCTATTACTGAAAGAAACAATTATTTTTTTTCCGGCTTGTGAAACTTTATTTACCGTTGGCCCGCTTGCAATAATATTTTTTTGGTAAGATTTCTTTAATGCCAACAACGCCAAACGCTCTCCCACAAGTTGTTTGCGCGTTGGATGCACATTTAACGAATCACCTAAATCGCTTGACACAGCCATTCCAACATTCGGAATTTCATCAGAAATTTTTCTCTGCATATCCCTGAAATAGGGCCATGATGGACGATCAATTGAAGAAAGCTGCACAAAATAAAATGGCAAACTATCTTTCCAAAGACTTCTCCAATCGGCTATTAATTTTTTAAAATTATAAGCATACAAATCAATATTATGCGCATCACTTTCTCCCTGGTACCAGATAATCCCTTTGATCGGCGTTTTGATAAACTTAGATATCCCCGCTTCATAATTATAGCAGGGTTCATAAGGGTGCCGTTGCCGTGGATCTTTAGAATTCTCTATATTTTTTGCCACGCGTTCTCTTACCCACGGCATCAGGAAATCAGATTTTTTCCAGTCGTTCAATTCATCTACCAGATAATTGTCAAACTCCATTTTTTGACGATCCATAAAGGAAACGATAGGCGCGCCACCCACAGCAACTTCAATTAAACCAATTGGTATATTTTCTTCCTGTTGAATTTTATGCCCAAAGAAATATCCGACAGCAGAAAAATTGGATGCAGATTCAGGATTGCATTGTTGCCAGTTTCCGGAAAAATATTTTAACTCATTTACTTTTTCTAAAGTGACAGAATCCCATGCAACATTATCATTCTCCTCGATAGCATTCAACTGAAACAACCTGATATTTTTATTAGATGCGTTTTCAATTGCTTTCTTCCCTTCAAAAGCCTGGTTTAAGCGAAACAACATATTTGATTGTCCTGAGCATAACCATACATCGCCCATTAAAATATTACTGAACTCAATTTTTTTATCTTTTGATTCTACCGTCAAACTGTAAGGGCCTCCCGCTGGTAATGCCTTTAAAAATACTTCCCATTTTCCGTTTGAATTAGCTTTAATTTTTTCCGTTTGATGATTGAAAATAACAGAAACTTCTTCATTTGAATTGGCTGTTCCAAAAACAGGGATCGGTTTATTTCGTTGCAAAACCATATCATTTGCAAACACGTTTGATATTTGCAATCCACCGTAATCTCCTGTGACAGAGCTATAAACAGTCTTTGCCATAATCAATGCACCTTCTTTGTCAGGATGCACTGCATCAGGAAATAAATTGGGATGAAAATAGAATGGCTCATGCAAATCAATCAAACCGGTATGATTGAATTTAGCAATTCCAGGAATCAGATTTTGTATTTTCCAGTACCAATCTCTGGTGCCTGATCGAAATCTCGGATGATGGTTGAAGACTGGCGTCATCAAACAGATAAACACTTTTACTTCTGGATTTATTTTGCGCAAAGTATCTATCAGCCATGAATAATCGCCACGAAAATCATTACTGTAATTATTCCAATCGCGCGGGTCGGTATCATTTAATCCCAAATGAATAATGGCGATATCAGGGATTAATTTAACTGCCTCAGCAAATTCCTTTGTTTTATAATAAGGATAATGCCCTTTGCGCATCAGTGTGGCACCGTTGTGACCGTAATTGTTCACCTCATACTTATCACCCAGCATCTTTTGTAATTGCGCCGGATAGCATTGTGTTGACGGATCTTTTAAACCATATCCATAAGTAACAGAATTACCAATACAAGCAACTTTTATTTTTTTAAGTTGGGCAAAAATATTTCCAGGATAAATCAAAACAAGAACAAGAAATATGAAAATACTTTTTTTCATTTAATGAATTTTTATTGTTGCAAATCAGTAAATCAATATACAAGTCGCGGGGGAGACAAACAAAAAAGATAGATTTCAATTTTTTAAAATCGATTTCAATTGTAAATTGTATTTTGAATTATTGTTTTAACATAAATGACGCTAACTCACTGTCTGACCTGCAGAGCCAAACTCTATATCAATGTACAAAATAAATCACCTCCGGCCTCAGTAAACTTACCTGCAAATAAATTCAATTATCACTATATCTGAGAGCATAGCAAAACTTCGCACCAGATTCACTGCATCTGAAAACCCGTGGAACAGGTCACCAAAAACTACCTGACAAATACACTCACCCTGGGAGTGATTCGATACATAGTGTCACTTAATTTTTTGTGGAACAAACTGGCAAGGTATCGGCATATCATTAAATCAGATGTTTCAATAATCAACTTTTGTGCCCAGTCAATTCATTCAAAGCAGCATCTATAGTAGGATATAAAAATGTAAAGCCGGTAGATTTTATTTTCTTACAACTTACTGTTGCGCTTTTTAAAATCTCCACACTGCGTTTACCAAAAAATAATCTCAAAATAAATGCAGGAACAGGTATAGGAATAAAAAATTTATTCCTCAGCTTTTGAGCTAATGTAAGAACTAAATCTTTTTGAGAGACAGGAAGAGGTGCGACAGCATTATAATTGCCACTTAAATACTTATTTTCAATGCCTTCACAATACATCCTGCAAAGGTCATCAATATGAATCCAGCTCACGATCTGTATCCCGCTTCCCAAAACAGGTGCAATGCCAAAACGCAGAGGCAGGTTATATTCTTTTAAGGCACCACCATCATTGCTGAGAACGATTCCTGTTCTTAATTTAATAAGTCTGATATCAAGCCCTACCGCTGGTTGAACACTTGCTTCCCAAAGCAATGTGGTCTTACCTAAAAAATCACCCGATGCAAGGTCGCTTTCAATGAAATCTCCTTTATTTGCAACTCCTTTTTTATCTTCCCCATACCACCCTATTGCGGAAGCAGACACAAAAGTTTCAACATGATTGTCATTGTTCTTTAAACAATTAATAATTAATTCAGCACTCTTTGTACGACTTTCCAGAATTATTTTTTTATACTCGTCAGTCCACTTTTTATCCATTACGCCTGCTCCTGCAAGATGAATGATATGGTCTGCGTTGCTGATCGCATCAACATCTATAATATTCTTATCTACATTCCAATAGCTGTAAGATATCTTGTCGTTAGATGAAGATTGATTCTTTTCCCTGGTTAAAATAATTATTTCATGCCCTCTTTCAACTAAATGTTTTGACAAGTGAGTACCAATCATTCCTGTGCCTCCCGAAATCAGAATTATTGCCATACCGAAAAATTGAGGTTTATAAATTAATTCACAAATAAAGGATTTAATTCCGGCTAATGAAAAGTTATTTTGGACAGCGCTACTTGTTGTTTATAGGTTCTATGCTATCAATCAGTTTTCATAAAAGCTTAATAGAAATGATTGCTTCACTATGCGTATATTTAAATTCACCAATGAGAAGTTAAATTTATCCGAAGTATATAAACCTTACGTAGATAAAAATATTGTCGATAGATTTTATCGTAAATTAGTATAGATTTAATTAAAATTTTAATGAATTCATTTCATGAGAAAAAAATAATTTAACCCAATATGAAATACTTTTTTTTATTATTTATTTCAATATCTGTTTATACAGCTTCTTTTTCACAACAGATCACTTATTCTCAGCCTGAATCGCAGGATTCCAGAAATCTGGATTTTGAAATAATTGGAAAGATCCACGATAACTTTTTAATCTATAAGAATATTAGAAATAGCTATTCCATATGCACCTACGATAATTCAATGCGGCTTATAGACCGTGTTGATATGCGCTTTATGCCCGATAAGATTTTAAATATTGACTTTATCAGCTATCCCGATTTCGCCTGGCTTATTTATCAATATCAGAAAAGGAATATCGTCCATTCTGTAGCTGTTAAAATAAATGCAGATGGTAAGTTATTATCTGATCCAAGAGATCTTGATACTACTTACATTAATTTTTTTGCAGATAATAAAATTTACAGTACGATCTATAGTGAGGATAAATCAAAAATTATGATCTATAAGATTCAGAGAAGGAATGGCAAATATGATTTTACAACTTTATTATTTAATGACAGTTTAGAATTAATACACAAATCAAAAATACCTACTGATTTTGATGATAGGAAAGACATGTTCAGCGACTTTTTTGTAGATAATAGCGGCAATTTTGTTTTTACAAAAGGCAATAAATCAACTACCCGGGATTATATTCAGGATTTGTCTCTCGTTACCAAATCTCCACAGTCTGATTCCTTTGAGTTAAATGGATTCGATCTTGCAGGAAATTATCTTGATGCCATTAAGCTAAAAATAGACAATGTAAATAAGCATTATGTGATCAACTCATTGTACTATACAAAAAAGAGAGGAAACGTAGAAGGAATATTTACAGCAGTATGTGATTTTGATACCAGGCAGTTAGTATCTCAGTATTTGCAACATCTCGGCGATTCGGTGCGTACAGTAGCTAAAAACGATGGTTCCAATAAAACGGCGCTCAATGACTTTTTTATACGGGATGTGATACTTAAAAAGGATGGAGGATTTATATTGACCGCAGAAGACTATTATTCTCAGTCACGCTCTTCGCCCTGGAATCGATATGATTATTTATATGGATACCCATCATTTTCGCCTTACAATTATTATATGTATTCACCCTATTCTTATGGAGGCTATGGACGTTATCCTTATTACTCCAATTCCAACCAGCAAAGATATTATTACAATAACGTCCTGGTACTTAGCATGGACAAAACCGGTAAAACCAACTGGGCAAGCGTAGTAAATAAAACACAGTATGATGATGAAACAGATAATTTCCTTTCGTACCTGGTAACTATTAGTGGAGGCAAGATTCATTTCTTATTTAACGAATTGCAAAGACGCACTCTTCTCCTTACAGATCAGAGTGTAGCGCCGTCAGGAAAAGTGACTCGTAATCCACCATTGAAGAGCCTCGACAGGGGCTATGAATTTATGCCCAGGTATGGAAAACAGGTAAGTGCCAAACAGATTATCATTCCTTGTACTTTCCGGAATTATATTTGCTTTGCCAAGGTAGAGTTTCCTTAAGAAATTGAGAAAAGCAGTTTTTAATTACGATCAATTTGCCAGTAAGGTAAAACTCGCAAAAAGAGAAATTATTTGTAAAGGCAAGCAGGATTTAAGAGTTTGTTT
>JBDTIC010000303.1:0-5338 GCA_039936595.1 Ginsengibacter sp.
TCAGACATTTGCTATCAGAATATTTAATGCCTGAACTATTTTATTTTAGTTCGCGTGGCCATTGAACAGTTTCTAATTAACACTACAATTACTGCTAACAGGACCTATAATAATATAAGTCGTTAAAAGCTTCCTTAAAAACAACACCGATAATTTTTTCTCACATACGCAGCTCAGGTATGGCTAATGAATTACGCCTGCTTCACCTCCTGCTTCTGATTGACTTAAACAAAATAATAATGAAATATCCCAACTATCTGTATGATAATTCATCTCCAGATTCATAGCCTTTGTGGTTAGGATTAGATGTAGTCATGTTTCTATTTTCTACTGAAACCAACAAATCACCCTATTTAGTTTGTATAACGAGGATCCTAATTAAATCACCAAAAAGACCGGTTAGTTTATCTGACACCTCAATTATTGGTTAAAAAGCAATTGCTTGTATCAATTATGCAAAAGCCAAACCTATTTTCAATAATGATTCAACTCCGAATTCACTTGACATCCTTTCCATACCCAATTGCAACTCCAAATTTGAAGTACTTCTCCCCTGCTCCAATAGTTCAGGCCGCAATCTTATGTCCGAATCCAGGCACTTTATCAAAGGTTATATTTACATCACCAACCTATTCTTCATCTCGTGATAAAATATTCTTTTTAATAACTAATACATTATCAAATTCATGTATCCTCATTAACTTATTCACTACCCGAAAAATTGGATTAATATAATATAGGCGCAACATTCGGGCCTTTAGTTCTAATCTTGTTTCCGGATACAGCAAAATAAAATATGAATAAATAAGAGGGCAGGCAAACCAAATAGGCAAGCTGATAAGTAGATATATCCGCCACGTAGCCAAATAACAATGGTAAAATAGCTCCACCAATAATACCCATCACCAGCAGCGAAGATCCTGTCTTGGTAAATTTACCAAGGTCAGCCAATGCCAATGGAAAAATAGCCGGCCATAATAAAGAGTTTGCAAAACCAAGAACTGCTACCAGGTAAATAGAAACGTTTACCGGAACCAGTACAATCGCTATAGTAGTGAGAGTGCCTAAAATCGCACACCACACCAATGCTGTGCTCTGGCTTATCGCTTTCGGAATAAACTTCACTCCTATTAAATACCCGAGAACCATACCTCCCGATGCAAACCAGACATAGTTTTGAGGTGATGGCAATTTCAATATGGTTGCGTAATCGTTTATGGATCCCAACGCAATGATCTCCACACCTACGTCAAAGAATATGGCTACGATCCCAAGTAACAAATGTGGGAACTGGAGAATACTTGTTTTAGAATTGGAATGCACTGCAATTAAAGAATCACCGGAAGCAATTTCATCGTCATCTTCGCCAACTGCCTTAAGTTCCGGCAGGGGTGAAAAATAAGATAATACTCCTATAACTATCATTATTCCTGTAATAATATAAAAGGGAAATATCACATCGTCAAGGCGAACATTAGTAAGATCCATAAATCCTGCCAGAATAAAGGACGCGCCTGCAAACGCCAGCTTATCGCATATTCCCATTATACAAATACGACTGGCTGCACTTTCATTCGGGCCTAGAATAGTTACATAAGAATTGATAGCCCCTGTCAGCAAAGTCTGCCCCATGCCCACAATAAATAATGCAACCAGGAATAAAAGAAAACTGCTAATATGTGCTGCATAGCCAATGATAAAAAAGCCTATGGCAATCATTATGAATGCCGCAGTGATACCTCCTTTATAACCAATACGCTTTATAATACCTCCTGAAGGAACTCCGAAAACCACATAAGCAGAAAAGGTAGCCGTCATAATCAGATAAGACATCCTCGTAGAAATATTAAATGCATCCTTGATGAATGGAATAAAAAAGGCATTTATGCCTATCGAAAAACCCAATATCACATACATCGCTCCTATGATCACAAGAGGAAGCACCAACGTCTTTTTGTTATCAATCATAAATAATTTTTTTTGAAAAGATTTGATTTAATGGTTTACAGTTTCAAAATTAATGAACAAGAAATTTTTTCATATCATCAAGAATAATGGCCTTCGCACGATTACCATAATCCAGGGATGCAATTTTAGCGCTATTGGAATACCACTTTTCTTCAGAAAATCGATTCATATCAACCGCCTCCGGACAGAAAGCCATCATCAGTGACGTCTCCTGCTGACCTGCATGGTCAATAGGAAATTGGGATTGTGCTTTAGAACTCATAAATGGATGAATACTGATCCAGTTAAACGGATTGGCTCCGGCGGCGTGGTTAGCATAATAATCGGCAGAAGCTTTATCACCCCACCATCCTTCACCACGCTCTCTTTCGAGGAAAGCAAAAATTTCCTGGCGGGCCGCCAGTTTAAAACTTAGGTCGGTAGGCATGCCTTCGGCAAAGTTTTCACACTGGTGATGGATAAACACATGAATGTTTCTAAAGCCAATTCGCAATAAATTGTAAAACAACTGGCCGGCAAATGGTTGCAAAATTTTAGTGTCAACGTGTACCGTTCCGTTTCTTTCCGGAGGCTCTACAGCAAAGCTACTTGCCCCATAATAGAACGAGGGAAAAATAACCATCGGCACTTCTTTTTCAAGAATATCCAAAGCACGTATTACCAGGAGCGTATCTACGCCCGGCGTCATGTGTTCGCCATGATATTCAAGAACTCCAAGCGCTATTACCGCAGGAAGATTCTTATCTATCGCATCGCGAATCTGATCGGGAAACATCATTTCATATCTCATAATCTTTATGTTTTATTGAATTAGTTACTTGTATAAAATCTGAAGAATAGAACCCCGATCCGATAGCTATCGGATTACACAAATTGCCACAAATTTTTCCTTTCTTTTTTACGAAGGTCTTTAATATTCCTTCTATTAAACTATCAATTCGATCAAAGCTACTAATCATATTCATTCATTTTTTTTATTCCATTCCAAACTACTTTCGCAATTTCTTTTTGTCCTGCCATATTTGGATGTAATCCATCTGCATAGTTTGGTTTTGAGACCGCATGCAATAAAGAAATAAAGCCTGTATGCTGCATCTCTGCAAGTTCCTTATATCTCTTTTCAAGTTTATAAAGCGACTGCTTCGTGTTTTCGTTATACATCTTTCTCTTATTAATTTCATTCATGGTTTTAAGGTTGATATCAGTAGGAGCCAGTATAACGATCTTAGCTTTGCTGTTTACTTTTCTTATCTCAGTTATCATCCACTGCATATTATTAACACAATTATTTACCATCGAATCATCTCCGTTTTTTAAATCATTTACTCCTAAAAAAATAAGGTAATAATTAGCGTCAGGATATTTTTTTAAAACAGGCCGCAACTCTTCTTTATCTTCTGTTTTTCTTCCGCTCCTTCCAGCATTTACAAACTCCGGATCTAAATGCTCCCGCGATAAAAAATAAACCCAGCTATGACCGTCATCCTGCGTAATTGAATCCCCAAAACACACTACCTGTCCATGGATGTTTCTAAATCCGGTTATAACTATTGCTGTTATGCAAATAATCAATAGAGGAGTTAATTTCTTGTTCATTCGTAATTAATTCAATAATTGATTTAGCAGTATAAAAAATTATTGCTTCAGCATCAGCCATCCCAGGTCATTGGGGTTATCTGTTCCATGTTCCAGTCTTGAGGTCATGGGCTTCAGTTCGCACCAGCCTGCCACACTATTATCCTTTGCTGTAACCTGTACATCTATCCTGATCCTTTCGGGATCTCTATCTGCTCCCATATCATTCCAGGGAATTTGAACTACCGTAAATAAAGTTCCTTTCGATTTTATTGTTCGAATTCCTCTATTCGGTGTAGACACGTTAGCGTTAAATTGGAATCGCTTGCCGGGCCAAAGACGGCGAGGCTGAATCCTTACTGTGATACCCGATACCAGGGAAGTGATGTTTGACTTTGTTTCTGTCCCCTTTACTATGATGTACAAATTATTTTTATCATAGTCAGAAGCCCATTGAAGTTGCTTGCTATTGCTGCCATTATTGAAAGGCTGCCAGCTAAGGTTTGAGGGTAGCTTCATTTGGCTTTTACTTGCTTCTTCTTCAGTCGGTATGCTTTTCGCAACAAGGCCGGTAGGCTTTTCGCCTGTGTATTCCGGGAACAATATTTTGCCATCCCGAATCTGCTGTTCTATGTCCGGCAAATCGTTAGAAAGCACTTTGTGCAACTGTTCCATACGCCATCTGATCTTTGCAGGATAATACTTGTATCCTTCTGCTTCGGGATGATAACCAAGCCGGCTATCACGCCTCGATAATAAGAGAAGTTCGTCATCTAATTCCAACTCTTCATAAATAATTCCTTTAAGTTCCTTAAGTATATTCAAGCGCTCCATTCCTTTCATTCTTATCATTTTTTCACGAAGCATATAAAAACGTAAAATGTTATATCCACTACGAAATTGTATTCCAATAGCTTTGGCCACACCGATATCGAGAATACGATCCGGTTCATTACTGTAATTTGGTTGTAACCGGTTCAATATTGCAACTCCACTGTCCCAGCCAGCACTCATTTTTTGGCAAAGAGTCACTACTTCCTGTAGTGTCAGCAAATCAGTGAATGAGTCGCCAACTCTATCACCACTGGGTGGCCATAGTGTTTGCGTGCTTGTGGAACCTAATAGCCAGGTGGGGGATAAAGGTGCATCCACCGGTTTAAGAAGTAATGGCCAAACAGGCCCATCGTGCATCGGCCCATAATATTGAAACCGGTTAGTCAGAGGATAATTATCGTACCCATCGTCAAAATATTTCCAAGCTTCCACCACTTTCGGCACATCAGATGGTTTCCAATAAACGGAAGCAAGCTGTTGCAAAAAAGTCTCTTCTTTTACCAACGAATCGAAAGACAAGAGATCAACCGCCTTTATCATAAGACTTGGGGCATTACCAAAGTACCACGTCAACATTGTATGTGAAACTCCCAGGCGCCTCATCGCTGCGAATTTTTTATACAAGGCAGATGGTACAGGTACGTAAGGAACAGTCGTAATTTCATGAGAAGTGCCTGTTTGTATTTTTGCTGACATCTCCGTACCATTCTCACGTGCTGTTTTTGCAATGCGCTCAAACCTGGAACTTGGGCCTGCCGGTGCCAGCCAATAATCGCCGCCAATTAATTTCTTTCCAAAAACGGTTCTCTCTACACCGGATGTAAAGTTGAATTGTAATACCACACCTTTAGGTGTATGAGCAGGAATGTCATAAACCCAACTGGCTAAAGTATCAGCAGAGGTTGAGGATTGTGATTGTGGCTGAGGCATATAGAGCCAACTGATCAGCTCAGCATCAGGA
>JBDTIC010000304.1:0-4550 GCA_039936595.1 Ginsengibacter sp.
AAAAACTTTTACTTGTTTCATTATTGTTTTTCATTAATTCTTTTATATCCTGACAGCACGGATGATATCCGCAAAAACTCCTGAGGCAGTTACTTCCGCCCCGGCTCCTGCACCCTTTACTACAAGAGGTTGTCCGGTGTATCGGTTCGTATAAAACAAAACAACGTTATCTTTTCCATAAAGATGATAAAAATCATGATCAGGGTCTATTTCCTGCAATCCTACCCTGGCAGACCCCTTTTCATAAGTAGCTACAAACTTCAATTTTTTTCCAGCCTTATGAGCTTTATCAAAAAGATTTTTAAAATGATCTTCTTCTTTTTCCATACAATCGTAAAAATCATTCACTGAACCTTTCATACATTCTTCCGGCATAAACCCTTTATTTTCTACGTCCTCCATCTCCAGTTTTTCTCCTGACTCACGGGCAAGTATCAGTATTTTTCTAACGACGTCTACTCCACTTAAATCTAATCGGGGATCAGGTTCTGTATAACCTTCATCCTGTGCCTGCTTTACCACTTTCGCAAAACTAATGTCCCCGTTATAATTATTAAAAACAAAGTTCAATGTGCCGCTTAATACGGCGTCTATTTTATTTATTTTATCACCACTTAACAATAAATCATTTAATGTACCTATTACAGGAAGTCCTGCACCTACATTGGTTTCAAAAAGAAAATGAACATTAAATGCACGTGCAATGCTCTTTAACTTTTCGTAATATTGAAATGAAGATGATGCAGCTATTTTATTACAAGCGACAATGGAGACACTTTTTTGTAAAATCTCAGCATATTGACTGGCTACCTGTTCATTAGCAGTGACGTCTGCAAAAACTGAATTTCTTAGATTTTTAGACTGAATAGTTTGTATGAATTCAGAAAGAACCATTTTACTGCCATCTTCCAATAGATCTTTCCAGTTTTGCAGATCGATTCCTTTTTCATTAAACACCATTTTTCTGCTATTGGCAATACCAACCACTCTTACTTGTAATCGTAAGTTTTGCTGTAAGTATTGGAGTTGTTGTTGCAACTGTGCCAACAATAGTGATCCTACATTTCCTGCACCAGCAATAAACAAATTCAACTGTTTATAAGCAGTTTCAAAAAATTCTTCGTGTAGTACGTTTACAGCTTTCTTAACATCAGAAACAGAGATAACTGCCGAAATATTTCTCTCTGATGAGCCCTGGGATATAGCGCGTACATTCACACCATTTCTCCCCAATGCGCTGAACATCTTTCCGCTAATACCCGGATGGCTTTTCATTTTATCACCCACTACAGCTATAATTGCCAAATCTTTTTCAACGATCAAAGGCTCTACCTTGAGCCGTTCTAATTCAAAACCGAAGGCCTCATCTACGGCCTTTTTCGCTTTTTCGGCTGCAATTTCCTCAATACCTACGCAGATGGAATGCTCAGAAGAACTTTGAGTGATTAGTATTACGTTGATCTCTTCATTGGCCAGGGTTTCAAAAAGACGCTTTGAAAACCCGGGAATGCCTGCCATGCCACTCCCTTCAAGACTGATCAAAGCAATTTTACTAACACTTGAAATACCACGCACGCTACCTCCATTTTTTACTGAAGTATTTTCTATCAAAGTACCGTAATGCTCCGGCGCGAAAGTACTTTTAATCCAAACCGGAATGTTTTTTCGCATTACCGGTTGAATGGTAGGAGGATAAACGACTTTAGCGCCAAAATGAGAAAGTTCCATGGCTTCCCGATAGGTTACATGGGGAATGACTTTAGCATTAGTGACCAGCCTGGGATCTGCTGTCATCATACCGCTTACGTCTGTCCATATTTCTAAAGACTCCGCATCAAGAGCAGCAGCCACGATGGAAGCGGTATAATCAGAGCCGCCTCTTCCTAAAGTAGTAGTAATTCCATTTTTATCAGAAGCAATGAATCCTGACACAACAAAAAAAGAGTCGCCCGCAGTAGAAAAATAATCTTTAATTTTTCCGTCAGATAACTTAAAATCTACCACCGCATGTTCATAATGTGAATCGGTAATTATGATTTCCCTAGCATCTACCCATTTATTTTCCAAGCCAGCATGTTTAAACCGGGCTGAAATAATTTGGGACGATAAAAGCTCGCCATAACTCATGATCCTGTCTTTAATCCTTGGAGTTAATTCCTGTAATAAAAAAACACTATTGCATATATCTTCGATCTCGTTACATTGTTGTTTTACTAAACTCAATACCCTGCTTTGATGCGCCACAGGTATCAGTTGTTTTACTAATTCCAAATGGCGGATTTCAATTTTCTTTAATTCCAATTTATATAATTCGTCTCCTTTAGAAGCAAGTTGTACACTATTTATGAGTGAATCAGTAACACCTCCCAAGGCAGACACCACTACGATTAATTTATTTTTCTCAAGCCGGTTTTGAAGAATACCTGCTATTTTATTTATATTTTCTGCACTTGCGACAGATGAACCACCAAATTTTAAAACATGCATATTTCGTCAGTTATTTAAACAAACTATTAAAATAATTTTTTCAAAAAAATAATAAAAGCTAACAAGCCCACTGGATGATATAAAAATGTACAACCCTCAGGGGGTTGTAGAAAGAATACGGGAAATAACGCAAATCATTGGGCTAAAAAGAGAGGTATAAAAGAAGTTTTTCTGTTTCAAGGGAGTGAAGATATGTAGAAAAACAGAAAACGCATACAAAAGAGAAAGAAAAAATTTTGAAAAAAAATATCGAATAACAAAAAAAAGTATAAATTTGTACTGATAGAATTTAAAAAATATACCATGGCAAAAAATAAAAAAATATCGAAACCATACCCTTTAAATGAAGACGGTGATAAACATTCAATAGTAAGTGAGCCGGAAGTCGCATTGAGAGAGGAATATCAATTCGATACAATGCTTGCAGATGCCATTCAAAGGCCGGCAAGGCATTTAACTGCATTTGAAAAAATGCACATTGCGCGCGATGGAGTCAGCAAAAAAGATCTGGAACTTTTAAAAAGTAAGGCAGAACTCGATTATACAACTTTGGCCAAGGCCCTTTCAGTAACAAGAGCTACTTTAATTAATAAGAAAAGAACTGAAAAATTTAATTCAGGCCTTAGTGAAAAAATAATAAGCATGGCCGATCTTTATTCTTATGGCTTTGAAGTATTTGAAGATGAAGGCCGCTTCAACCAGTGGATGGCACAGCCCAATAAGGCACTTGGAGGTCAAACCCCATACGATCTGATAGATAATCAATTTGGCCGGGAAGAAGTAAAAGATCTGATAGGAAGAATTGATTATGGGATTTATTCTTAATTATTAATGGATGTTAGTTTACAGAATAGGTAAAACAAAATATGCGAATGATTTATCAGGGGAAGGAGCAAAAATAAATGGCGGAAGGTGGAATCATAAATCAATTGCCTGTATTTATACTTCAGAAAGCCGGGCGCTGTCTTTACTGGAATACACAGTCAATGTTAATATTGATGAAATTCCCAGGGCATTAAGTTTAACTACACTTGAGATTCCTGACAAAGACATTTTAATCATAGCTGAAGATTCACTTCCGGGCAATTGGAAGCAGATTCCCCTACCATCTTCCACTAAAAATTTCGGTACCCGCTTTTTAACTGCCAGGACTAAATTAGCTATCAGGGTTCCCTCATCTGTTATGCCAGATGAATTCAATTATATATTAAATCCTTTACATCCTAATAGCAAAAATATCAAAATACTTAAAATACGGGATCTGGCGTATGATGTAAGAATTAAAATGGTTTGAATGAAATTAGTTTTTTTCTTCACCATGCGATGTTGCAAATTGCCTCCTACAGCGTTTGGCTTGCTCTCGTTTCTAATTTATTTTTTCGTTTAAACCACCAATAAAAAGGTACTCCTAAAAGTATCAGGACAAGTCCAATACCTGCTTCGCGCGGACGCGTAAGGATTGTATTGCCTATTAAAAACAGACAGAAGATTATAAAAATTGCCGGTATTACTGGATAACCCCAAACTTTATAAGGACGCGGTGCTAAAGGCATTTTTTTCCTCAAGATAAATACACCTAAAGCTGTGGCCCCATAAAAAATAAACGCAGCAAATATCAGCATATCTGTAAGCTGATCGAAGGTTCCCGACAAAACCAATATACTTGACCAAATACCCTGGTACCACAATGCATTGCCGGGTACCTTGGCATTATTGACTTTCGCCATTTTCCGAAAGAACAAGCCCTCTTTTGCCATTGCAAAAGATGTGCGGGCATTACTTAAAATCGTTGCATGAGTCGCTCCCAGCGTAGATAATAAAACTAAGAATGAAATGAAAGTCACTCCTCCCTGATTCCAAAATGTTCTCACAGCTTCTACCGCTGCAATGGTATTACCGTTTGTATTTATTTCTTCCAATGACCCGATAGGCATTAATGACAAATACGTAATATTTACCAGTAAATAGAGCGTGATTATAATTAATAAACCGAACACAATACTTAGAGGCACATTTCGGTTTGGATTTTTAATTTCTCCACCGAGAAGACCAATAGAATTCCA
>JBDTIC010000305.1:0-3170 GCA_039936595.1 Ginsengibacter sp.
TCATTTATCAAATAAGCATATTTATGATTGGGATGGAAGGTGAGGTGCCTCGGGCCGCTTCCCGGAGCAATACTAATGAAAGGCTGGGCAGCAGGTGTAAGAGGAGAGGGCCTGCGCTTTGGATCAAACTGATAAATATAGACCTTATCTGTGCCGAGATCCTGGGCAAGAAGAAAGTGATTATCCGGGGAAATTACAACGGAATGTAGGTAGGGTTTAGACTGACGCTTTTTATTGATACTGCTTCCTTCGTGTTTGATAACCTGAATATCAGCTCCTAAGGAACCATCCTTTTCAACAGGAATTGCTGATAAGGATCCTCCCCCGTAGTTGGCTGCAAAAACATATTTTCCGGTAGCATCCGACGAAACATACGTTGGTCCCGCACCTCCCGAAGATTGTTTGTTTATGGGCTCGAGATCTCCCGATATTGAATTAAAAGTAAACGCGTTTATATAGCCAGTTTTCCCTTCACTTACAGCATAAACATATTTCCTGTCGGAAGACACAGTAAGATAAGATGGATTGTTAACAGCAACCATGGATTTATAACTCGCTTTTCCGGTTATGGAATTGAACTCGTAAACATAGATACCTTTGCTTTCGTCCGTGCTGGTTGAGGTGCCTACCAGTAAATGGAAGTTTTGATTTTGGCCATATAAAATGGATACTGAGGCAAAAAGGATTATAAGGATAACAAAAGATTTTTGGGTCATATTTTAATTTTATTTATGATTTATTTAGTATCTATTTTCAGTTTACAAATAGCTGATTTGCCGATATTGTTCACTGCTACCAAGACTTCAAATCCTCCCGGATTTAAAATGTGCCTGCATTACACTGATGCTCAGGAAGAAGTTGAACTAGATAGCATTGCATTGATCCTGCTGTATCATAAAAGAAGCGCGAATACACCAAGGACTTTTTTAACATCTTAACAGTTGAAAATATTTTTACATAATGAAATTCGATGTTCAGTTTTATCCAATGGATCCCGAAAAAAATGCTGGTTTTAAAAATTCCTACTGAAGGTGTCATACTAACTTGATCTCTCATTGGCAAAAATTTCCTATTCGAATTTTATTGACAGGAAGTTCTGAAGCTCGTGAAAAGATTTTTTGATTCTCGGCGACCAGGACCATTTGATCATAAGGCCACTGTCATAATCCAACCTGCAAAAATTGGCATTCCATACAGTTCCGCTTTTCGGAGGTGTATTATCCAATAGATCCAATATCCCATATGGGAAAAAAACTTCCGCACTCCATGACCGGATTGCACCGCCTGCCTCCATCTTCCCTCCGACTACATCAACCAGCGTAGTCATTTGGTTTTCGTTCTGATAATGCCATGGAATCCAGTCGTAACCTTTATCATTTTTTCTGGAAATCATGAGTATGAGTACTTTATTCAATTGATTGATCTCGTATTCAAAATAATTAGGAATCTGCGGATTAGGATGAAAAAAAACTTCAAACGCATCGCCATTATATATTGCTCCAAAATCCTGAGTTGCCTGGGTGGTGATCTTTTCATCTTCTCCATTGAAAAGCAGGTAAATTCCTTTTTCAGAGTATAATATTTTAAACCTGCTTCTATAATCATTCCCTCCTGAGTCTAATTTTGTAAGTTGATTCCATTTTGTCATTTCCCATTCACTCTCATCTCCCATTCCTGTTAGTGTAAAATTCCGACATTTCCTGACTATCAATGTGTCATTATTCACTTTCATCATTTTTTGATTCTTACCCGCAATTAGGTTATTCTTTAATGTCAGAGACTGATCTATTACTCTTGAAGGAAGAGAATTCCCATTTAAAAACACGAGAATTATAGTTACAATAATAAATATTTTCATAATGATAAATAAAGTTAGTCTTGTAATGAATCCTTATTTAATTACCATGCAGATGGGGCTTTTACCAGAGAAAAAAATATTGTGATGTTCCGATGACAAAATAATTTTATGATTTAAATACAAGGCATCTTATGTGAATTGTAATCTTACATTATTGACTAATTATAGGTGATTAAAAATGTGCGTTCTGGCATCAAGTTCTAACTTGAATAATACGTTTATTTATATGTGCTGGGTTTAACGTATAAGGGCGCACTAATACCATTTAAATCCCAAACGATTTTCCCTGCCCTGATTGTCAGCTCTGCTACAAGTTTCTCCGTTCCCATTACTTTCACCTTGCGCACATCCAGAAATCCAAAATTTCCTTTTTCCAAATTAAACACTGCAACATCGGCTACAGATCCCACACTTAAATTTCCCAAATCCGGTCTATGGATCACATTAGCAGGGTTCCAGGTAGAGCGCAAGATGACGTCATGAACCGACATTCCCAACGCCAGGAATTTGGACATAAGGTTTGCCATATTCTTAAAACCACTATTCATACTTTCTGTGTGTAAATCAGAACTTATGGTATTTGGGTAGAACCCTTGCTGATAAGAAGGAACTGCCTGACTCCAGGAAAAGGCGCCTCCGCCATGTCCTACATCGAAAATTATTCCTCTCTTTTGCGCTGCAAATATAAATGGCTTTACTGTTCCGGTTACGTCATCTACAACAGATTCACGGCCTCTACGCGTATTATTGCCAATAGTAGAGAATGTATGTGTGAAAACATCACCTGGTCTGAGATGTTTCATAAACAAATCTTCGATAGAATTAGGCGGATAGTGTTCACCAAAATCAACCATTACAGGTACATTAGCCAGTTCGCCGGCCTTAACTGCGCTATCCACTGATGAAAAAGTTCCCCAGTAATGAGCCGATTTGATCCCGACTATTATATCAGGATAAAGGCGGTTGATCATATTAGCAATCATTACCGGATTCATGTCCCTCACATCCTGTTCTTCATAACGGCTATACATTCCAGTACCAGCAACATTTAACCAGACCAGCACCCTGGTTTCTGACCTGTCAATGGTTTGTGACTTAAACAGAGGAAAGTTTCTCCATCCGGAAGAGCCTGCATCTACCATAGTGGTGACACCCGCCCTAAAACTAAATGCATCCGCGGGAACCGAAGTATGACCATTAGCAATATAAGAATCCGGATCCGTACCCCAAAAGACATGCACGTGCATATCAATAATTCCCGGTGTTACATATAATCCACTTACGTCCACTACTTTCTTTGCATCTTTTGCAG
>JBDTIC010000306.1:0-9422 GCA_039936595.1 Ginsengibacter sp.
CGTTGCATAAACGAAGAATAAATATTGCAAAATACTCGCATGCCCTGTGTTGCTAAACCGGCACTTAACGTTACTGCATGCTGTTCGCAAATGCCCACGTCAAATGCGCGTCCGGGCATTTTATCGATCATTATTTTCATGGAAGACCCGGTGGGCATCGCGGGTGTTATGCCCATTATATTTTGATTTTCAAGGCCAGTTCAAGTAGCGTATGGCCAAATACATCCTGGTACTTTGGGGATTGTGGAACATCAAATGTCTTCTTATAAATCTCTCCGGTTATTTTATCAAATAGTCCGGGGGCATGCCATTTCGTTTGGTCATTTTCAGCCAGTGAATACCCTTTTCCTTTTTTAGTGACGATGTGTAATAATTTAGGGCCCTTGATTTTCTTCATGTCCGCTAATGTGTCTATTAGCTTCGTTATATTATGGCCATCAATAGGGCCGAAATAGCGAAGATTTAATGCCTCGAACAGGTTACTGCTTTTACTGAAAAACCCTTTGATACTACCATGCAGTTTACTAATAAGTGTCTTACTGAAACTGCCAGCAACCGGAAGCTTTCTCAATGCTTTGTTCAAGTCATTTTTTATTTTATTGTAAGACGGCGAGGCGCAGATATCGGTTAAATATTCTTTCATTGCTCCCACGCCCGGATCAATGCTCATGCAGTTATCATTTAAAATAATAAGCAGGTCTGCATCGGCTGCTCCGGCATGATTCATTCCCTCAAACGCAAGCCCCGCAGTTAAAGCGCCATCGCCAATTATTGCTATAGACTTCCTCTCTTCACCTTTGTACTTTGAAGCAATTGCCATTCCAAGGGCTGCTGATATGGAGGTGGAAGAATGGCCAACACCGAATGCATCATATTCACTTTCACTTCGTTTTGGAAAGCCACTTAGTCCATTGTATTTACGGTTGGTAGGAAAGCTTTCCCGGCGCCCTGTAAGTATTTTATGCCCGTATGCCTGGTGGCCTACATCCCATACAAGTTGATCGTAAGGCGTATTATAAATATAATGAAGCGCGACTGTTAATTCTACCACGCCCAGGCTCGCTGCAAAATGACCCCCATAAACACTTACGACATCGATGATGTATTGACGTAATTCATGGCAAACCTGATGCAATTGTTCCCGCCCTAGTTTTTTCAGGTCTGCCGGTGAATTAATTCCTTTTAAAAGGTCACCTGGGACTATTTCCATGATTCTATTATTAATGCGTTACGTATCAATTTGACATTGGATTTATCATTATTTTGGTAAGGGTATAGGAGTACCATCAAACCAACAGGCTATATTGATAACAGGAGTACCCGGATCAGGATTCGGATCAGAAGTTGGCCTGGCCATTTCGAGCCTTTCTTCCAATTCTTCCACTTTAAAAAGATCCATTTTTTCCTGCTCTGATAAGGAATCAATTCCTTTGAGCAATAGATCTTGTTGTTTCATAATAAATGTTTTTTATTTAAAAAATAAATGATTATGCAGACGTTTTCCTTACCTGCATGCTTGATTTAATACGCCCTCATGCCAGTGACGATTTAAATTATTTTTAATCGTTGCTGAAAAATAATAAAAACAGAAACCTCAAGATTAACGCGGCTGTTTTTTAATCCTCTTCAGGAAAATACCGGATGGCCTTTTATAATACCAGGAAACAAGGAAATGGCTATTGCCACCAGCAAGCTTCATCGGTATTCCTTGGTGTGGTATTTATTATATCCTGGCCCGGATGGTTTGTGGGACTAATGCCCACACTATCAGCCATCTCTAACCTTTTTTCTAATTCTTGCACATTAAAAATTTCCAATTTTTCCTGCTCAGAAAGCGTGTCGATGCCCTTTAGCAACTGATTTTTTTTTTGCATAATAAAAGTTTTTAGTTAATATAAAAAGATAAGTATTGTTTATTTTATAGAAAATCCGTTTGTTTATGCAGTTGCAAGACCAGCACCTAAGTAAGCCGGATAAAGTCTTTTACATCCAGCGAAGAAACAAATGAGTCCAGTGTGCCTTCCAGCTTGTCTTTTGGGGTTTGGTTAAAAAGATATAATAATTCCAGGTCTTTCTTTATATTATATTTGAACGGCGGGCAGGCCGGGTTGCCTTCTTTCCAAGATTTGGGGCATGTGCCTCCGCATACAGGCAATAAACGGCAAAAATGGCAGGGTGCCTGTGTTCCATCCTGAATTTCTTTATTCCAGTTATTAAACGGCTTATTTTGAAATTCACCCAAATGATTTTCTTTGAGACTACCCAGTTTATACATTCCTTCTTCATAAACACTACTATACGAAACCTCCGTGCAATTAAATATGTTACCGTACGCGTCGTACATTTCTGAATCCCCGCCCACGGCAATACAGATTTGCTTTTTCCGCTTGGGCAGATTTATGCTGACAGGGTAGCCGCGTTTTATCTGGAGTACCCGCCATTCCAGTTGATTTTTTGCAATCTGTTCCTTTGTTAACGATATTGTATTTGCATCATTTCCTCCCCACGAATAAATATTTACAAAGTACAGGTAAGCAATTTTTTGATGCAGGCCATCGTCAGCCAGTTTATTAATAAGAGGAACAACACCGTCAATATTTTTTTCATCTACATTGCACCTGATGCTTATGCTGCATTTTAGGGAAAGGAAATCTTCGCGGTTCATAATTTGCTGTAGGTTCCTGTAGATCAGGCTGAATGACTTCTTCTTACTTTTAGTATACCTGTGCTGATCATGGAATTCTTCTGTACCGTCCAGTGTTACTTCAAAATTATTGATCTTAAAATCATTTACAAGTTCGAGAAAGATGTTTTCTTTAAGGCTAAGCCCGTTGGTAACTATTTTCCCCCTGATGTCCACATCTTCACCATCCAGCGATTCCCTCAACTTCTTATTGATGGAACGCATCTGGGGCAGGCCAAGCAGGGGCTCACCTCCAAACCAGCCGATCAGGATGCCCTTATAACGCCCGCGCCTGAACTTTGTAATGATACGTTCCACAATTTTATCTACCAGGTCATCCTTCAGGTTCGTTTTGGTATGTTGCTGCCCACAGTAATAACAACCAAGCTGGCACATTGCGGTAGGTTGAATAACCTCGTATAAATATTTATCAGGTCCTTTGCTTTTTATATCCGTATTATTCTCCCTTATGATCGTCTCTATTTCATTTTCATTCAGCTCGGTAAGTATTCCCTTTCCAATTAATTTTTCCCGGATGGACGGGGGCATATATTCTTCAAGACCATTTTGCAGGAAATTGTAACAGGCTTCAGAGACAATTGCTGTATTGCCTGTCCTGGTATTGTAGGCAACCCTGTTCTTCAAAAGATCGACCGGGTCTGAAAAAATAGTATAGAAAGATAGCTTGTATTTCATATTTTGGAGAATTTAAAAAAGTGAATGTATTTTTTTATCGCCTTGAATAAAAAGGCATAAAAAATAAGGGGGAGAATAAAATTGGAGAGATTCAGCTTGATCCAATCAAAAGTGACGTGTTGGAATTCCGTAACCAACCTTGTGACAAAATTGAACACATCGACCGGGAAGAATAATATCGGGTTTCGACTGTAAACCACTAATACGATAATAAAATAGGCAATAAAAATATTGCTGGTAATAGAGTAGATGAGTAAAAAAACATTTCTGCGTGATAATATCCAAGTGCTGTCTTTCCGGAAGATCCGCCTGAAAAATCCGCTAAGTATGTTATTTGAGCTTTCCCTCAAATTTGGAACATTCAACAGATCGGTTACTGCCCAATAACCATCATAGCGTACAAAAGGGTTTAATGTAAAAATAAGCGTAATAGAGATCAGGAAAGCCGTATGAAGATAAAATTCGTTTTTGGAAAAAAAATATATGCATACCAGGATGGAGCAGAAGATTATTTGCATATAAATGCCTGCCAGGTCTATAATCAGCCGTTCATTCTTTTTCAACCTCCAGGCATCAGTGACATCTGTAAAAAAAACTGGGGTAAAAAGATAAAAACCCAGGCCAATAGGGCCGGTTTTAGCGCCAAACTTTTCGCACGCTCCGGCGTGTCCCAGTTCATGGAAAATCACGCTTAAAATATTCACGCCAAAGAACCATATTAAAAATTTGATGGAAATATTTGTGTAAACCAGTTGGAAATTTAATGTATATAAAAAGCTAATTGCCAGGAAAACCGTACAAACAAAGAAAATATATTTAAAGGTAGATTTATGAAATAAGAATAAGAAAGGAGAGACCATTTGCCGGACCATTTTCCGAGGGAAAATGGCTATTCGTAATTTTAAATAATTGTCTTTAATTCTTAGTTTGCCTTTCAAATCATTCTTTAAAACACCAAAACCAACCAACTGATCGTTTATTATTTTATTGATTGTTCCCACTGACAGATTCGATCCAGATATTTTATTAAACTCCTTTGTGATCTCTTCGATATTCTTTTTCCCGTCAAATTGTTCTATCAGCACTTTTGTAGTGTGTGTAATTTTTAGTTTCACCGGCTCATCATTATCGATGCATACCAGGTAAGAGCAGTCATCGAAGGAACTAATAGTTAGATTCTCCGATAGTGATGGAATATAACAGTTATTAATTTCAATCATAATTGGGGAGTTATCAGTTTATAATTTGTTAAGGCTTTATATGCAGAAACGGTACTGAAAAGACCGGCGATTTCTCCGGTTACCGAACCTGTTCCTGACGCATGATCGATTTTGTAAGTAGTACCCGTTTTTCGGGAAGCTGAAGGCAAATACGGAAGCACCATAAAGTTCGAATTCTCAAAACTTCCATCTTCGTACTGCTTACCCAGGATCCAGTTCTTCATTTTTTCGATTTGCTTACCATACCGTACAGACAATTCCCCGTCACTGCATAATGTATCTAAAATGAGGGAAGTGTAAAAAACATTCTTCGTGTTTAAAAGATCGCACGAGAAGCTGCCATCCCTGCCTTGCCGGGCAAGCAGGCTCTTTATTGCCTTATCAATAATTTTCCTGTCAGTTTCATTTTTTTCTTTTAACATCCCTTTGATGATATATGTAGTTGGGTAAATAACCGATGTCCACCAATATGGTTCCCATATTCCGTCCTTTGTAACCGCATTCAATAAAAATCCTTTTAGATTTTTTAATGCTGTTTTATACAACTGCTTCTCATTAAACCCGGATAGAAAATAATACGCCAGCGCGCTCACGCATATATGTTCCTTTGACCACTCCTTTACACACTGATTATTTTCATGCCCCAGGTAACTCTGGAGCAATTTGTCAGCTGGTCTATAGGTTGAGAACCCTCCTGAACTAGTTTGACCTTCAAACCATGTTTCCAGGCAGTCGGCTATTGTGTAATTTGCTTTACTAAGTACTGAAAGAGAGCAGGTGACTGAGTCAAAATCAGGAACCCAGTCCTTATTATAAGCCCATGATCCAAATTGCCTGTTTGTATTTAAAAAATGAGCCGCGCGCCTGAAAGCAGGGTCTGATGGAGACAAATTCATGGCGATATAACCCGTGGCCCAGATATCACTTAATCCCTGTTTATTCGACACATCCTGCCATGAACCTTCAGCGTTTTGCATTTTTTTTAGATATGCCGCTGCACTGGCAATTGAGTGAGCAATGGAATCATGGTTAAGACGAACAGGGCTTTTAATTTTTTCGATTAGTTTCGTCACTCTGTAGGCTTCAATATTCACCTTTACCTGGATACTTTTGTTCCTGAATGCTTCAAGGTGACGAATATATTCAGGCAGGATCTCACCAAATCCGTCAACCGCATCTATCGCAAGGTTAAAGCACATTTTACTCCTCTCCATCATTTCTTCAGCGACTTTTGATGAGAAGAAATATTTTTCCATTGTGGCTGGCTCGTTGACATCAAATTGCTGACCGGTTTTCCGGCACCATTGATTAAACATTACATGACCATAATTATTTTTTTTGTGGACCAGATCTTTTTTAAAATCTTCCAGGTCATCCTGTAGACATCTTCCCGCAGAGAAGAGATCGAAGGAGGCCTTTAACGCTTCATAAAGCATTTTATCCTTTGCTGTTCCTTCATTATAATATGCATCGATAGTTGCCTTCAAAAAGCTGCATTTGCCCGCTGACAAATCTGTGTATACGGAGAATTCCATTTCGGGATCATATTTTTTATCGATCAGGATAGAATTATAAAACTGATGGTTTCTTTTTTTCCAGGCCTTCCAGAATGGCGATTTCGATCCAAACAATGAGGATAAGATTTTTATGCTTTCCTCATGGTAAACATGTGCCCGTAAAACTAAGAGGCTTGCTGGCGCAAATTGCTTATCCTGTTCAGAGTTGTCATTGTCGATCAGGTTATCCATACACAACAGGTACCTGAAGTATAAGTACCCCGAAATGCAAAGCTTGTTGACGAATTCAACAGGAGGATCGCTAAATGCCTTTCTGAAATAAAATGGAAAAAACAGGTATTGCTCTCCAGTAAAAAATGGTTCTTTAAATATTAGTTCATCCAAAAATGAAGGGAGCTGGATACTTTCCTTTTTATATTTGTAAAAATTCTTTTTGAGTGAAAGTTTTTCATTCACAAATTCGATATTTTTAAAATTGCCTAAGTTTATCATATGGTATTTTTTGTTGTAAACAAATCATAGACTGGGGACGGCAGATAGTCCACTCAAATTTATTCGGGACCTACATCCGACTAAAATAAATCTCCCTGGGGTCACAAAATCCTGGAACATTGCTCAGCCAGGGAGAATAATGAAATACTTAATTCCAGCAACCATTATTGGTTGTGTCATTCATCAACGGGCCTTTACCAATTGGGCCAAATCCTTTTACGATTTGCATTTCCAGCCTGGTTTCCAATTCTTCCACATTGAATAATTCCAACTTTTCCTGCTCAGACAGAGATTCTATCTTACTAAGCATTTGTTTTTTTTGTTCCATAATTGTTGTTTGTTTTTTGGTTAAAAATAAAAATGAGAAAACTCTTATTTGTATCCTGAGTTTACCAGGACTGAAAATTGAACTTTTTAAATACAGCCAGGTTACCAAAAAATTAATGCGATCAAACCATCTGTATATCTTTAATAGCAAATTACAATTGGATGTAAAAGTTAAATGGGATTTCCAAACGTAAAGCCCCATATAACTACCTAATCGTAGCTAAAAGATGAAAGAACAACAGGTTTTAAATTTTATTTTGTATTTACTTAATTTTCACGTTATGTATTATGGAGGTTGGGGCAAATGGCACTGTTTAGTTAGTAAACCATTTTTTGAATTCGTTGTTGGGAATTTGCTTACAACATAATGATTGCATGCTTTTCTCTTTGGTTATCCAGGATACCAATTATAATTATATATTTCTTCTTGTTGTTCTTTGTATTTTAAAATACGATATATTTATGGGGTGCAAACGGCTAACAGTTTAAATAGCAGGTATTCTTTTAAAAAGGATTAATTATTTATCAATGACGACAAATGATTCATACTTTCGAAGATGGATTAGTGCGTTGCTGTTTACTGAACAAATACCTGTCGGTAGATCTTTAAAATAAATGACGTATTCATACTGCCGTTTAGACATTCGATAATTTGAGGTATAGAAAGCAAGGCTAACCTGAGAAAGATACCTGATGCTGCTGCATTAAAATGCGAAAATCAATCCTGATAAATATTTAAATCTTAATTATGAAAAATAAATTTGCCCGGCATAGCGTTAATAAAAAGGTATGTTTCGCGCTTATTGCATGTATGGTTTTCGTTACTATTGAAGGTTGCGGTACTTCTGTTAAAGCATCCAAAAATCCAAAAACAACCAGTACCCCGAAGAAAGTTCCGGTCGATCCCAAACATCGAAGTGCAACGTCAGTCGACCCGGTAAAAATGAATAAATAGTGACTATACTGCAAACGAAAAAGATCTGTTATATCCGTTTGCCACATCAGCTATTATGAATAAACAATTTCTTTTAGTAAGCTATTGTTTGTTATTGTGGATGGTACTGGTTGCGCAGGACCCAGGTAAGCAATTGCTATGGGAAAGGATATTTTTTCTGAGAGATTCTGCAGCTTCAATGGCTCCCGATCAGAAATTAGAAGCATTATTAAAATTAGAATCAAAGTTCAAAAATGATGGGTATCGTAATGACTCGACATGTACACTATTGCTTCAGAGAATCGGAGCCGCTTACTATACGTTGGGCGATTTTAATCGTGCATTAAAATATACTGTACAATCTATTAATTTAATTCATACCAATTCTGCACAGACATTCACAGATAAAAACTGTCTTTTAAAAAATTACTCCAATCTTGCTATATATTTTGATTCCTTAAATAATTACAAAGGAAGAAAAATGGCATTAGATAGTTGTATTGCTATAGCGAGAAATTGGAGTTCGGGAATTGTACCTGAAGTTTACCTGATAGCGCTTGTTAATAAAGTAAAGGACCTTTTCTATGCCGGCGATTATTTTCGCTGCTTTGATTACGCGACCTCGGGTGAATTAGCAAGCAGGAAATATGATGGCTACAATGCAAAAAATTATCAGATTTATTTTTTAACGTGGATAGGCAATGTAATAATTGCCAGCAAGGATCCTGATTTGTATGAGCAGGGGGAGGCCGTTCTTTTATCCGCTCTTACAATCAATAAAAATGCCGGATCAAAAATTTCTGAACTGGGAACAATATATGAATTACTCGCTGAAATAATGATGGGAAAAGGGAATTGGGACCGTGCGCTAAAATATTTCAGGCAGGCGCTTCTCAATGAACAACAGAACGGCACAAAGGTAGGATGCGCACAGATACTTAATAACATAGGCGAATTATACTATTCTGAACATCTGAAAGATTATAAAAAGGCGTTAATTACCTATAAGCAGGCTTTGCAAGTCATTGATGACAACAATGCGACTGGTCAGTTGAATAGTTCCGAATTCGCACCCATCTTGTCAAACATCGCAGGTATATACGTAAGGAGAGGCATGTATGACTCCATGATGTATTATTTTCAATTGGCTTTAAAAAAAATAGGTATTGCTGATGTAACAAAATTACCCGATAACCCTGAAAATCCTTTTTTTAATAAGATCAATATTAAATACCTGATTGAGATTATAGTAGGTAAAGGCGATTCGTTTTTAGCATTTTATAAAAACAAAAAAGACCCTGGTTATCTTATAAAGGCTGTTAAAGAATATAAATTAGCTGATCGGTTGCTCGATAAATTTAAACCAAATCTAAATGAGCTTGAGTCTAAACTATTCTGGAGGAAAAAATCAAGAAGTTTGTATGAACATGCAATTGAGGCATGTTATTACCAGAATAAGGCCGAAGACGCTTTTTATTTTTTTGAAAAGAGCCGTGCCGTGATCTTGAGCGACCAGCTTAATGAACAAACGTGGCTTGGCCAGGATGATATTT
>JBDTIC010000307.1:0-6664 GCA_039936595.1 Ginsengibacter sp.
GCGCTGATGGATGAAGAAGAAGGCGCAGACATTGTGATGATTAAACCGGCCATGGCTTATCTTGACATCATTCGTGAAGTCAGGAACAGTGTATCAGTTCCTGTTAGCGCCTATCATGTGAGCGGAGAATATGCTATGATAAAAGCAGCAGCAAAAATGGGCTGGATTAATGAAGAGAAAGTAATCTTAGAAAGTCTCACCTCCATTAAGCGTGCCGGTGCAGATTTGATTGCAACTTATTTTGCAAAAGATGCAGTGAAGCTGATACAAAGCTAATTTCTAAGAAATAGCGAAATGAAAGACTTAATTCAAAAATACAATATTCCGGGACCGAGATATACGAGTTATCCTACTGTACCCTATTGGGATGATGCTGCGTTTACCAGGGAACAGTGGCAACAATCATTGACTAAAAGTTTTGAAGAGAGCAATGATAAGGATGGCGTCAGTTTATATATTCATTCGCCATTTTGCGAAAGCTTGTGTACTTTTTGTGCTTGCCATAAGAGGATTACCAAACAACATTCCGTTGAACTCCCTTATATTGAAGCGGTGCTGAAAGAGTGGAAAATATATGTGGAACTATTAGGCAAAAAACCCATCATCAAGGAACTCCATTTAGGAGGTGGTACTCCTACATTTTTTAGCCCTGGCAATTTAAAATATTTACTGGACGGTATATTTTCTAATGCAATCATCAGCGATGTGCACGAATATAGTTTTGAAGGCCATCCTAATAACACTACCTCAGCACACCTGGAAACCTTGTACGAAATGGGGTTCAGACGAGTAAGTTTCGGCGTTCAGGATTATGATTTAAAAGTGCAACAGGCGATCAATCGCATACAACCTTTTGAAAATGTACAGGCCGTTACTCTTGCTGCACGTGCTATGGGCTATGAAAGTATCAGCCATGATCTCGTTTTTGGATTGCCTTTGCAAAACTGGCAATCAATGTCACAAACCATAGAAAAAACAAAATCATTGAAACCAGATAGAATAGCTTTTTATTCTTACGCCCATGTGCCCTGGATAAAAGGAGTCGGGCAAAGAGGTTTTGATGAAAATGATTTGCCTACACCTGAACAAAAACGGGAGCTTTATGAAAAAGGGAAAGGGCTCTTGGAAAACCTGGGGTATGTGGAAATTGGCATGGATCATTTTGCGTTACCGACTGATAGCCTTTATGAATCCATGCAGCACAAAACCATCCATAGAAATTTTATGGGCTATTCTTCTTCCTCAACACAGTTGATGATAGGTTTGGGAATGTCGGCTATAAGCGATAGTTGGTATGCATTTGCACAAAACGAAAAGTCAACGGAAGAATATATAAAAATAGTTGACCAGGGAATATTGCCCGTAGTAAGGGGGCATATTTTAAATGAAGAAGATCTTACAGTAAGGCGGCATATTCTTAACGTGATGTGTCTTTTAGAAACCTCATGGAAGCCTGAGAGAATGAAATTAGCGGCAATGCCTGAAATTATTTCCCGATTGCAGGAAATGCAAAATGACCAATTGATTATTTTAAAAGACGATCATTTAAGAGTTACCAATAAAGGTAGAGCGTTTGTACGGAATATTGCAATGGCATTTGACTTACGAATGATTCGTAAGCAGCCGGAATCAAAGATATTTTCAATGACCATATAGAATCAAAACAATACTATTCAATATTCATAAAATTAAATCTGTCTGGATATGCACCAATATATTTCAAGCAAAACATTATTTGAAAGGGCCCAAAAATCAATCCCCGGTGGAGTAAATTCTCCCGTACGTGCCTTCAAAAATGTAGGAGGCACTCCCCTTTTTATAAAATCTGCTAAAGGCGCTTATCTCACTGATGAAGATGGCAACAAGTACATTGATTATATCAACTCCTGGGGGCCTATGATTCTTGGGCATGCTTATGAGCCAGTAGTAAAGGCTATCAAAGAGAGGGTAAATGACTCAACTTCTTTTGGGGCACCTACAGAACTGGAAATAGAAATGGCCGAACTTATAAAAAGCATGGTACCAAATGTAGATCTCATTCGTATGGTAAGCAGTGGTACAGAAGCTTGTATGAGCGCGGTGCGCCTTGCACGAGGATATACAGGCAGAAATAAAATTATAAAATTTGATGGCTGTTATCATGGTCATGCAGATTGCTTTTTAGTAAACGCAGGAAGTGGAGTAGCTACTTTAAATATCCAGACCGTTCCCGGTGTAACAGCAGGCGTAGCAAACGATACGCTCAGCACCCCTTATAATAATCTAAGTGAAGTTGTAAATCTCATTGAGAACAATAAGGGCGAAATTGCCGCAATCATCATTGAACCTGTCGCCGGAAACATGGGGTGTGTCCTTCCGCAACCAGGCTTTTTAGAAGGTTTGCGAAAACTCTGTAATGAAGAGAATATCGTGTTTATTCTCGATGAAGTAATGACTGGTTTTCGTTTAGCGCCTGGTGGTGCACAGGAAAAACTAAACATCGATGCAGATTTAGTCACTTATGGAAAAGTTATTGGTGGTGGCCTCCCTGTTGGAGCTTTCGGAGGTAAAAGAGAAATTATGGAACACATCGCTCCCTTGGGGAATGTTTACCAGGCCGGCACTTTAAGCGGGAACCCTATAGCCATGATTGCCGGATTTACTTTGTTGAACGAATTAAAAAATCGACCATCTATCTATAATGAACTTGAAGAGAAAAGTGGTTTCTTGGCAAAAAAATTAAGTACAATATTAAAGGATAAAGATATTCCTCACCAGATTAATCGCATGGGGAGTATGATGAGTATTTTCTTCAGTGATCATCCAATAGTTGATTTCCATACCGTGTCAAAAACGGATATACAAATGTTCAATAAATTTTTTCATCACATGCTCGATAATGGAATTTATTTACCACCCTCTGCTTACGAAAGCTGGTTTCTCAGCAATGCATTATCTACTGAGGATATTGAGAAAACGCTTGATGCTGCCAGTGCTTTTAATCCCTATTAAGCCATTCTGTTATATCGATAGTATTGCTGCGCAAGTATTGCTAAGATTTTCTTGTCTCGGCTTCTTTCATGGCAATACTTAAATCGTGTATAAGATTCAGTAATTGTTCAATAAAACTTTACAATAATAAAAAAGTCGCAAACGATTAATAGATAGCATTACGCTACAGCCTTATTTACCAGGTCAGCCGCTTCGCTAAGTAAAATTGCAGATTCCACTTTAAGGCCACTTTTATCAATAAGGTCTTTTGCTACCTCCGCATTAGTACCTTGCAAACGAACGATAATAGGAATCTCAATATTTCCTATCGATTGATAGGCATCTATCACGCCTTGTGCCACGCGGTCACAGCGCACAATGCCACCGAATATGTTAATGAGTATTGCCTTTACTTTTGGATCTTTTAAGATGATCCTGAATCCTGCTTCCACTGTCTGAGCATTTGCAGTGCCACCTACATCAAGAAAATTGGCTGGCTCCCCACCACTTAATTGGATCATATCCATAGTTGCCATCGCCAGGCCTGCACCATTAACCATACAACCCACATTGCCATCTAATTTTACAAAATTTAAATTGTATTTGGCAGCTTCCACTTCGGTAGGATCTTCTTCACTGATATCCCGTAACGAAGCAATTTCAGGATGACGCAACAAGGCATTGTCATCCACATTCATTTTGCAATCAACGGCAATGATCTTCCCATCACTTGTTTTGAACATGGGGTTGATCTCAAGCATGCTGCAATCAAGGCCTACATAAGCATTATATAAGCTGGTTACAAATTTTACACAATTCTTGAAGGAAGATCCACTCAATCCCAGGTTGAACGCAATCTTTCTCGCCTGGAATGGTAATAATCCTCCGCCCGCATGTACCCACTCCTTAAATATTTTTTCAGGAGTATCATGGGCTACATCTTCAATGTTCATTCCTCCTTCCGTACTATACATGATCACATTTTTCCCTTTAGCACGGTCCATTAAAATAGATAAATAAAATTCCTTTACCGGTTCTGGCCCATCATAATATACGTCCTGCGCAACCAATATCTTGCTTACCAGTTTGCCCGCTTCGCCCGTTTGAACGGTAACCAACGTTCCTCCTAATATATTCTGAGCAATTTTTGTCACTTCTTCTGCGCTTTTTGCTACTGCAACTCCACGCTGATCAGTTCCACGAATAGTTCCCTTCCCTCTTCCGCCTGCATGTATCTGGGCTTTTATCACTGCGAATTTGCTTCCATACTGGCTATTGATAAACCGGTATGCATCTTCCGCTTCTGCAACGGTGCTGCAGGCAATGCCTTCCTGAACAGGTACATTGTATTTTTTTAATAATTCTTTTGCCTGGTATTCGTGTAAATTCATATTGGAAAATTTCTTGCGAAGATAAACTCAAAATCTTAATACTGATTCCTTAACAAGACGGTTTTGGTTTTAGCTCATCAAAATTGTAACGAGAAGACAGACCCTTTGCCGGGAATAGAATGGACCGTGATATTACCTTTATGTAGCATCATGATTTGTTTACATAAGCTTAAGCCTATCCCGCTTCCGGTTTTTCTGGTGCTAAAAAATGGAATGAAAATATTTTCTAAAATATCTTCAGAAATGCCTACCCCATTGTCAGAGACTTTAATTACCGGCTTTTGCCTGCTGTCACGCGAAGCGGATAATATAATCCGTGCATCGCTTACTTTATCTTTCAACGCTTCCCTGGCGTTAACCACCAGGTTGATGAGCACCTGCTCGATCAGGCTCGGGTCTACTTCCACTTCCAATGAAGTATCCTGTAGTACAATATCCATCTCAATATTTTTTGACTCCAATGTGGGTTGCATCAACTGGTATAAATTTTCGAAAAGATCTCTTACATATATCTTATTTAAATTGGGTTGAGAGATCTTATTTAGATTACGATAGGTTTCCGCAAATTTCAGAAGGCTCTCGCTTCTTCGTTTAATAGTTTCAATACCTAACTCTACGTCGTGTAATCCTGCATCATTATTATCAAAATAAGGCACTAATTTTTCCAACCTTTTTTTTAAAGTATCAGCAAGCGATGAGATAGGCGCTATAGAGTTCATAATTTCATGAGTCATTACGCTCAATAACTTTCTCCAGGCTTTTGCTTCGGTTTCATCCAGCGCCTCATTAATATTTTGGAAGGCAATAAGCATAAATTTTTTTCCGTCAGTTAAGAAGGCTGAAGCTGAAAGTAATATTTTAAATGAACTGTTTTCCTGGCGTACCGTAGCTATTTTACTCTCCCCTGGTTTCATTGCAATCATTTGATTGTACAACTGTTCGTCACGCTTAAGCAATGATTGAATTGTCTTCAAATAGGGCAATTGTAACATTTTTTTTAATGATTCATTCATCCATATCACTTCTCCACCCTGTAAATCGTACGAAAGAATACCGGTATCAACCAGTTCCAATATTTTTTGCAGGTATTGATGAGATGTTTCTTTTTCCCGGCGTATTACTTTCAAGGTGGTATTGATGCGGTTAAAGCCTTCTCTCAGTGATTGTAATTCAGCAGGGCTGTGGCTGACATCAAAATGTTTTGTAAAGTCTCTGTAATGAATTGATTCTGCGAACTGCTCCAGTTCCTTTTGCCCACGATAATAAAATCTGATAAAATCCATCAATTGATAAACAATTACAGGAATGAGTATTAAAAGATAAATATAAGAAGTCTTTACTAAAATAAATGACGTTGCTGCAAGAGTTATAAATAGAAGCAGGACTCTTATGATTACTTTAAATTCGATTCGTCTGAACATACAAAATACTGGTTTTAATCCTTAAGTTTTAAATTTAAATTTTAAAACTTTGTCCCTGCCAGCGACTCATTTTCAACCTGCAATCATAACTGGTATGGTGGGTGCGCCAAAAGTTTATAACCCGTACTTATTCAGTCGACGGTACAAGGCTGTTCTTGTGAGCCCGAGTTCTTTAGCAGCTCTGCTGATATTGCCTTTATGTTTTTCAATTACCCGCTGGATGGTATTTTTTTCAACAATACTTAAATTAAAATCTTCAGGCTTATCCGTATTTGTAGCGGCTGACTCAATAGGCGAAAAAATAAGATCAGAAGCCGAAAGCATTTCACTTTCCGACATGATCACCGCCCTTTCCATGGTATATTGCAATTCACGCACATTTCCAGGGAAAAAATATTGCTTTAATTTCCGCATCGCCTGCACGTCAAAGCTGAGGTTAGGCTTTAGGTATTTTTTTGAATAAATGTCTGCAAAATGGTTGGCCAATAAAATAATATCTTCTTCTCTTTCTCTCAACGGGGGCACCATGATCTCAACGGTATTGATCCTGTAAATTAAATCCTTTCTAAATTTATTTTCGTTGGCAAGTTCAGTCAAAGGCAGATTAGTAGCGCATATCAGGCGAATATCAATATTTGACGGAGTGTTACTTCCCAACCGGGTCACCTGCCGGTTTTGCAAAACACTCAACAATTTGGATTGCTGTTGCAAGGTTATATTTCCAATTTCATCAAGAAATAAAGTTCCTCCATCAGCAGTCTCAAAACGTCCTTCCCGGTCTTCTGACGCGCCGGTGAAAGCACCCTTCTTATGTCCAAATAGTTCGCTTTCAAAAAGAGATTCTGTCAGCGCACCCACATCTACTTTTATAAACGGCTTTTT
>JBDTIC010000308.1:0-8186 GCA_039936595.1 Ginsengibacter sp.
ATTTTGGCAATCTGGCCCACGACCATTCCAACTGCTCCCGCAGCACCGGATACAACAACGGTTTCACCTGCCTGGGGCTTTCCTATGTGCATCAAGCCGAAATAAGCGGTAAGGCCCGTCATGCCTAATATGCCCAAGAAATAGCTGGGCGGCGCCATCGTGGCATCAATTTTTTGGATTCCTTTCCCCGAAACAATCATTTTTTTTCGCCATGGCAAATTTCCGGTTACGATATCGTCCATTTTAAAATCACCCGATCTACTTTCTTTCACCCTGGCAACCACACCCCCGCTGATCGGCTGTCCTGTTTCAAAAGGGGGAACGTATGATTTCGCATCATTCATTCTCCCACGCATATAGGGATCAACAGAATAATACATACCTTCTAATAATACCTCACCATTATTGACAGCCGGTAATTCAAAATTTTCTGTTTTAAAATTTTCTTCCGTCGGTAAGCCTTTTGGCCTTGATGCTAATATAATTTGTGTAGTTGTCATTTTTTTTATTTTTGTGTTTTTTGAATTCCATTCCCAATTTAATATTTCCTGTATGTCAATTCCATTTTTCCTGATATAAATTTTATACTCTATCAATTTATTTTTCATTACTTCTTTAAGGTAAGCACCTTTATCGTCTAATTGAGGCAGCCTGTCAATAACATCTTGCACCAATTATACCCACTAATATATTTTTTGATTTGTTAACAAAATATTTCAGTGGCCAGGGCGGCATCTTCACTTTCCTTTTCTATCTGAAGCAAATCCTGCATAACAGAACTGGATCCTGATATTCCAAGTAATCCTGATTGATGATTGATGAGATCACTGAATCGTCTTGCATTCATCACTTTCTGCATCAAATACCATGCAACTTCCGGATCGAGATCACTGCTCCCGTGTACTCATTACAATTCCTCCGGCACGAGTAAAGCCCATACTGGTGTCCATACATTTTCCATTTTTCACCGCGGCAACACTGTCACCGTTCCCAAGATGGGCCAGGATAATTTTTCTCACTGATTTCCGCTTCCTTTCTTTTTTTAATTCTTCTTCAAATAACTATATGAAATACCATGAAAGCCATAACGCTGAATTCCTTCATCAAAATATTTTTTTGGTATATAAAATGTTTTTGCTACTGGCTGTATGGTTGTATGAAATGCCGTATCAAAACAGGCTACCTGTATAAGTCCGGGAAATTGATTTTAAAATCATCTTACTAGTTGTATTTCTGAAGGAGGGTGGTCAGGATCGTATTTACTTATTTGTTCTAATCTGTTTAATAACTTTTCATCTATTATTGCTGCTTCAGTATGTTTCAACCCGTACACAATGCCATGGCCTATAACTGTTATCTTTTCAAGTTCGCCTTGCTTTTGTACCCAGTCTATAATTCTTTAATTTCTTTTCAGTGAAAAAGTAGATGCATGATATAATCTCAGATTCATAATCCATAATTCGTTATATCCTCTTATACTTTCAACGCCTCAAACCCTGCTACCACATCAAACAATTCCTCATCAATAGTACTTTGTCGCAACCGGTTATAACCGTGTTTCAAATCATCGAGCATCTCATCTATATTTTTCTCTGCCCGCTCCATAGCTTCAAGTCTGCTCGCATTTTCGGCAGCTAACGATTCTGCACAGGCTTTATAAATGGAAACGAACAGATATTCCCTGATCAAAGCCCCGAAAGTGCTTTCAGTATCACCAATTACCTCCGGTATATTTTTTGAAGGCCATTGTACTTTTACAATGTCTTCTTTCCATTTTTCATCTGGTGGAAATAATTTTTGAACTTCCTGATGATAACCTTCACCATTTGATGGGGTATTGTGAAAGATATAAAGGCTGTATTGCTGATTTTTTTCCCGACATTCTTCACTCTTAATTAAAATACTATTTACCAGAGAAGTAATAGAAGAAACAGAATTAGGAACATTAAAAAATTGGGGAGAGGAAAGCCCTGCATCCTGCAGCCTCGAATAAATTCTTTCACCCACCGCCCAGGTATTTTTTTGTCCTGGCATCTCTTTTAATATTTGTCGGGCAAATGTGATGAGTACCTCATTAAATCTTCCAACCAATCCCTGGTCTGATCCGAATATAACAGCAACCGTTAATTGCTTACTTTTACTGGATTCTTTTAATGAAGCAACCGATACTTTTTTATTATTGACACAGGCATGGATCCCAAGAGAAACATTGCGGTAATAATCCTGTAAAGAATTTACGGCCATTTCATATTGGTTGATGTTCGATGCTGCCATGGCTTTCATAGTGCGGACTACAGATCCCAGGTCTCCCGCACTTTGCTTTCTTCTTTGTAAACTTTCCAATGTATCACTCATTGCTGTTGATTTTAACATCAGGAATTTTGACAATTGATTGCAGTGATTCCCTGGCTAAAGATAAAATTAAGTTTTCGTCATCCTGGCTTAAAGGCTCTGAGGCATAAATTCTTTGCAATACATCAGCAGGCATCTGCAAAGAAGACTGTTTAATTAATACTTCTGCATCTTTTACTTTATCCAGTGGTATCGTGTCAAAAAAACCATTTATTAGTGTCAGTAGCACCATCAATTGTTCTGGCACAGAAACCGGGGCCAGTTCCGGTTGCTTAAAAATCAACCGAATTCTTTTTCCATGCTCAATTATGTTTTTTGTGTGGTCATCCAGACGGGTGCCAAAGCGTGCAAATGTTTCCAGCTCCTCAAATTGAGCATAGGCAAGTTTTAAATTCCCTGAAATTTTCCGGTATGCTCTCAACTGTGCTTTACCTCCCACACGGGAAACTGATTTTCCTATATCAACTGCCGGCAACATCCCCAATTCAAACAGCTTGGGAGAAAGATACAATTGTCCGTCAGTAATTGAGATTAGGTTAGTGGGAATGTAAGCTGAAATATCCTGAGCTTCGGTTTCTATAATCGGTAAAGCAGTGAGTGAGCCACCCCCATGGTCTTTGTTTAAATGAGTTGCTCTTTCGAGAAGTCGTGAATGGATGTAAAATATATCACCCGGGAATGCTTCTCTTCCTGGCGGCCTTCGTAATAAAAGAGAAAGCTCACGATAAGCTCTTGCATGATTGGTAAGATCATCATATATGATCAACACATCTCGCCCCTGCTCCATAAAATATTCTGCGATGCTTGTGCCGGCATAGGGAGTCAAATACTGTAAACCCGGCGAACTGTTTCCTTCCGTAACTACGACGGTGGTATAGTCCATTGCGCCCTTGTCAGTAAGCATCGCAATGACTTTGGCAACAGACGATGTACGTTGTCCAATGGCGCAGTAAACACACAATACATTTTTATCTTTTTGATTCAGAATCGTGTCAATGGCAATAGATGTTTTACCGGTCTGGCGGTCGCCTAAAATCAATTCGCGCTGGCCACGCCCGACAGGTATTATCGCGTCTATCACTTTAATACCTGTTTGCAAAGGAACATTCACAGCCTCCCGACTCATAATGGGCGGTGCTGGACGTTCTATCGGAAAACGTTGATCAAAAGAAACAACACCCTTATCGTCCATCGGTTCACCCAAAGGATTAATAACCCGTCCAATGAGGCCGTTGCCAACCGGAACATCTGCAACCCTGTGAGTCCTTGAGACACTATCACCAGCGTCTAATTGATCACCACTGCCTAAAAGAACAACTCCTATTTCGTCTTTATCCAGATTAAAAACCATTCCATATAAATCATTGGAGAATTGCAGCAACTCTTCAGAACCTGTTCCAGGCAGCCCTGTGACCTTAGCAATACCTGCGGAAACATTTTTTACAATTCCTTTCTCCTGTGGCTGCAAGACAGGTTTATAATTTTGCCTTATACGGCTTATTTCGTCAAAAGTTTCATCTAATACATTATTGAGGTTGTGCTGTTGCATTTTCTTTTTCTTTTTCGGCAAGATTCTCTTTTAATGAGTTTAAGTATGCTTCAATATTCCATGAAAGGCTATAACTTTCACTATTAATTTCAATACCACTTATCAATTCAGAATCCACCTGGTATTGGACATTACTTGCCTGCCCAATGAGTTTCTCAATTACTTTTCCCAGTTCGGCTTTTGAGGAAGATGTTAATCCGAATGTGCTTTTAATGATGATTTTCTGCTCATTATTGTTAAACGCCATTTTGAATGCGGATCTGTCCTCATCCTTTAAATCCTGCATTTTTTTTATAAACACTTTCACGATCTGATCTTCAAGGTTTTCGTCAGCAAGATCAGAAAGCGCTTTGCCGGTTATTGCAAATACTTCATTCTTCGTTTTTCGTTTGATCACCTCTGTCATATCCTTCTTCTGCTGCTGCAGGGATTCTTCATATTTTGAACGCAAAACATTGGATTCGTTTCTGATCTCTTCAAACAAGCGTTGTTTTTCGGTATTAGCAGCTTCGTGTGCCTGGGTCATTTTTGAAGCACATTCTTTATCAAACGATTGATTTTTTTGTTCAAATTCATCGCGCTCTTTCTGAGCTGAAGCTTTTTTTGCTTCCGCATCGCTAAGCTGTGCCGTAATCTTTTTTTCTCTTTCATCAATTGCATTCAATACCGGCTTGTATAAAAAACGTTTCAGCAACCAAACAAGAATGAGAAAATTGATGATTTGTGCAATTACCGTAAACCAGTTGATTTCCATTATCAGAATTATTTTGCTATAAAATGATTCCAGAAAGGATTAGCAAAAATCAGGATCATAGAAACTACAAAACAATAGATCGCTGTTGATTCAATCATGGCAAGTCCCACAAATAAGGTTCGGGTAATTGTCGATGAAGCATCGGGTTGCTGTGCAATAGAATCTAAAGCTGACGAAACCGCCCTGCCTTCACCCAGTGCAGGCATCATGCAGCCGATACCTGTTGTAAGTCCTGCTGTGACAATTGATGCCACTGCAATAATAGTTGTGCTATCCATTTTGTAATGATTAATTTAGAATGTTTTACTTCTTTGCTTAGAATAAGTGCTTGTAACTAATACAATATTCGCATAATTTGCAAACTTATAAAATGATTTTAATCATTTTATAAGTTGATATATGTTGGATAGTAGCATTTCTAAAATTTTATTTGTACTCTTAACTAAAGTCAAAGGTGTAAATGAAAACGAAAATCTGAAAGTAACAGATAAAAAAAGGATCTTAAAAGCTGAAAATAGAATTAAAATATTTGAACACGGATTAGCGTGGTTAAGTCCTGATTTTCATTTGCATACAAGAGATGCATATCAATTCCTGTTATCAAAACTTAATTTTATGTAGCTTTATAGTAGTTAGATATTTAAAATATTATATAGCATGATTAACAAATTTTTCATAAACCTATTAGTCCTATTTTCAATAATAGCCGTTTCAGTTTCCGAAGGGCGTTCACAAGTTAAGCCCATTGTAGGAGTAGCAGGAATTTCACACGAGTCAAATTCGTTCAGTGCCCAAAAAACAGAACTCAAAGACTTTAGTTTTGACCCAACGTTAACCCAGGCACAAAGAGCAAAGGCTTTCTTCGCAGGATCAAGCGCTAAAAACATGAGTGCCGGTTATATTGAGGGAGCTAAACGCAACGGCCTGGAATTATATCCAACAATAATAACAGGAGCTACACCTAAAGGACCTGTAACTGATGCTGCATTTAATACCCTGATGGAAGAAATTATCAGCGGATTAAAAGCAGGACCTAAACTTCAAGGTATTTTATTAAACCTTCATGGAGCTATGGTTGTTGAAAGTTATCCCAGTGGCGATGAAGAAATTGTAAGGCGTGTCAGGAAAGCATTTGGTCCTATGATGCCTATTATTGTTACTCATGATTTTCATGCAAATATTACTCCTAAGATGGTGGATCTATGCAATGTGCTCATTACTTTTAAAGAAAACCCACATCTTGATACTTATGAACGTGGCATTCAGGCAGCTGAAATTATGGCTAAAATGATAAGTGGAAAAGTTAAGCCTGTTCAGAGTATCGTTAAACCACCTATGGTTTATAATATTGCCTTTCAAAGTACATTCGCAAAACCACTCATGCCAATTACAACAGAAAGCAAAAACCTGGAAAAACAAGCAGGTGTGTTGGCTGTTAGTGTATCGGGTGGTTACCAATATGCTGATGTTCCATCCATGGGACCATCTGTCGTGGTGGTCACAGATAATAATAAAGCCTTAGCTGATAAAGAAGCCAAACGTTTATCAGATATGTTATATGCAACACGTGAACAAACTATACTTAATAACCCTAAACCTGCTGAAGCTGTTAAAATGGCTATGGCACATGAAGGACGTCCTGTTATTTTGATTGACATGGGCGATAATATTGGCGGCGGATCTGCAGGAGATGGATCCGTTATGTTAGACGAGCTGATTAAACAGAATGCACAAGGATGGGCTGTTGTTATGTATGATCCTGAAGCTTATAAGATTGCCGGGATGGCAGGCGTGGGAAAATCTTTTGATTTTGCTGTAGGTGGCAAAACTGATAACATACATGGAAAGCCTGTGCGTGTTAAAGGAGAAGTTCGTTCACTGAATGTGGGTCGTTATCTTGAAACTGAGATTCGCCACGGTGGAGGAAGATATTGGGATATGGGTAATACAGCTGTGGTACAGGTTGAAGGTTCAACTTTGGACGAGCCTAATTTGGTTTTGATAACTACTAAACGGGCAAGTCCGAACAGTGCTCATATCTTCATCTCAAACGGTGTATATGTAGAACGTCAAAAAATATTGGTTGTGAAAGGTGCGATTGCACCACGTGTGGCATACGAACCTTTTGCATCTACGATGATTTCTGTGGATAGCCCTGGCGCAACAGCAGTAAACACTGACTGGTTTAAATACTATAATATTCGTGAAGGATTATTTGGCATAAAGAAATCAAAAAAATAAGCACTAATCTAAAGGTATGAGGTTCTGATTATCGCAATATTGTATTTCTTGAATTTTAGGCCTGTAAAAAAAGAGGTGTCATTATTAACAAAAATTATAATGCCTCTTTTTTTGTTAATACTTTTTATATTACCTGTTTGCGATTTATGATATGACTCTATAAAACAAATTACACATGAGAGAATTCAATCGGATAGTGAAAAAACCCTATTCTGGTTTTTCATCATCAACCGGATTTTTTCTCCACCAATTAGCAAGAAAGCTTCCCGATATATCCATCCATGTTCCGTAAATGGCAGGATAGATACCCATTGTAGCAGCTTTTCCAAGATCATACGCAATTCCAGCGGCCATACCACCATTTTGTAATCCCACTTCAATAGCCACCGTACGACTGTCTCGTTTATTCATTTTAAATAAACGGCTTCCCCAGTAACCCAGTAAAAAGCCCATCGCATTATGAATCATAGCTACCACAAACAATGAGATTCCCATGCTTAGTAGACTGTCTCTTCCGGCAGCAACAATCACAGCAATAATAATAACGTTAGCAGCCATTGCAATTAAAGGCATGGTAGCACTTAACCAGGCACTACGATTTCCAAAGAACCTATTAAAAATAATTCCTGCAATCAATGGAAGAAAAATCATCTTGCTGATACTAATCATCATATTTTTAACTTCAATAGGAATTAACTGTCCGGCAAGGTTTTCCATTAGAATCGGAGTAACAAACGGTGCCAGCAATGTCGCAAAGGAAGTCAGGGTAATTGATAATGCCAAATTCCCTTTTGACAGGAAATTCAAAATATTTGATGAAACACCGCAAGGAACACATCCAATTAGAATAACTCCGGCAGCAATTTCAGGTGGAAAAGAAAAGATAAGAGTTAAAACAAAAGCTATTATTGGCATTAAGGTAAACTGAAGAACCAATCCTATAAATACGCCCTTGGGCATTTTTAATACACCTACGAAATCTTTAATTCCCATAGTAGTTCCCATTCCAAACATAATGAGCTGAATCAAGGGAACAATCATTGTTTCGGTTTTAAATCCATCAATATCGGTCACATAGGATGGGAACATCATACTCAAGGTCGCCGCTGCAATTACCCAAATTGTAAAAGAAAAACCTTTTAAGGCTTCAATACCGTTCAGGCCAGCCAACAGGAAAGCAAAAAAAACAGCTACCATGATGTGGCCTTCCTGTGAGTATCCAAACTGGTATAATAAAATAAATGCGATTAGAGATAATAATGATAGAATCTGAAATGTTCTATACAACCA
>JBDTIC010000309.1:0-3755 GCA_039936595.1 Ginsengibacter sp.
ATACACACTTTTGGAGTTCGCCATTATATTTCCAAAACTTCGTTTTTGACTATCCTTTAATGATGAAACATGAGGCAATAGAACCCTGCAGAAGTGTAGTGTTTCAATATTGATTTCTTATATGAAACTAATATTCGCTTTTAGTGTAGCATTGATTTTATTCGCAGGTTGTAAAAAAGAATCTCATCACAGTGTTGCTATTTATAGTGTTGACCAATCAAGCCCGGGAGTAGTTTCTGTCAATGATGCAATACTCGACGATCAGCCTATATTTGCAGACCGCGAGATCCTTTTTTACATTCAAGAACAACGACCACCTTCGCTGGAAAAAGATATAAATACTACTATTCAAAATTATGGTGCTGACATAGCATTTGGCGTAACCATTAACGATCAGCCTGTGTATTAAGGCATATTTCATCCAGGCTATTTGAGTTCCATTGTTTTTGGTGTGTCAACTATTGATCCGTTAATGACAGTTGACGACAAAGAATTAAAGATCAATTTTCCCACTATTGAAGGAAATCCACTGTTTCATCAACTCGACAAAAGAAACGATAGTTGTATAAACAACGTATTGAAATCATCAGGAAGATTGAGGTAGAATATAGTAACGAGGCCCAACTCCTTAATACCAATGCCGCGAATTAGCTCAAATACGGATTCTCATTCTTTTCATCGCCTATTGTCGTTGATGGTCCATGTCCCGGATATACTATCACATCATCAGGTAATTTAAAAAGTTTGCCTTTAATGTTGCTGATCAAATCTTCATGGCTTCCTCCCGGCAAATCTGTGCGTCCGATACTATTTTGAAATAAGGTATCGCCGGCTATTATAAAGTGCTGCTTTTCGCAATAAAAACAAAGGCTGCCTGGCGAGTGTCCCGGTACATGAATTAATGCTAACTGATCATCTCCGAGGAAAACGTTGTCTCCTTCATTAAGATAGATTACCTCGCCCTGGTAATTATCAAAGGGAAGGTTGAACATCAAACCAGAAGACGATGCTAATTCTAAAATACTTTTTTCTAAAGGATGGGTATTTAACGTTATCTTAAATTCTTCTGCTATAAATTTATTACCAAACACGTGGTCCAGGTGGCAGTGGGTATTCAGCAAAAGTTTGGGGTGTAATTTGTTAACGTTTATAAAAGATTTGAGTTCTTCTTTTTCATAGTCGTGATAACATCCCGGATCGATAATAATGCATTCTTTATGCTCATTGTAGAGTAGGTAAGTGTTTTCCTGAATAGGATTGAATGTAAAAAGTTTAATTTGAAACATAGTAAATATTGAGGTTCTTTAAATTCATTTCACTGATTAAAATGAAACGACTAATTTTAGGCAGACAATAAAGATTATAATGTAAAGCACATGCAAGATTATAAGAAACCAACGTATAAAAAAATATTTCTGTTTTCTGTTTTTTTATTAGCACTGACAGGATTGATCCAGGCGCAAGTTAGTTCTGTGGAGTTTGGTAAGAATCGGTTACAGTTCAAGAAAATGAAATGGCAATATTATCAGACACAAAACTTCAATTCTTATTTCAATCAACATGGCCAGGAGCTTGCTAAATATGTAGCACAGGTAGCTGAAGAAGAGCTTCCGGGCATTGAAAGATTTGTTGAGTTTAGTTTGCAGCGGCGGGCAAACATTGTGATCTATAATAGTTTTAACGACATGCAGCAAAGCAATATTGGCCTGGGTGTAGATTGGCAAAATGCTGGTGGCGTTACGAAACTGGTCAACAATAAGATGATCGTTTATTTTAACGGGAATCATGCTGATCTTCGCAAACAAATTCGTGAGGGCATTGCGAAGGTATTGGTGCAAAATATACTCTTCGGCGAAGATCTTGGCGAAATGGCGGGTAATGCTGCGCTCCTCGATCTTCCTCAATGGCTCGTTGACGGATATATTGCCTACGTGGGCGAAAACTGGAGTACTCAACTTGATGATGCCCTGAAAAATGAGATACTTAGCGGTAAGTATAAAAATTTTTATCAGCTTGCGTTTGAAAAACCTTTACTTGCGGGGCACGCTTTCTGGTATTACATTGAAGAGAAATACAAAAGGGAGAATACCACTTATCTGCTCTATTTAGCCAGGATTTATAAAAGTTTGAAGAAGGCATCGCAGCAAATTACCAAAGAGCGAAAATTCAAAGATGTTCTTGCCAATTTCATGCAGTACCAGGAAGAAAAATATGAGAATGATATCAACCGCAGAAAAAATTATCCTAAAGGAAGTGAAATCACTGACTATACGGTTGGAAAGAGAGTGAATTATTTTCACTTTAATGTAAACCCTAACAAGCGTAACGGCTCTTTCGCTGTGGTGCAGTATAAAAAAGGTCAGTACAGATTAATATTAAATGAAGAGGATAAAGACAAAACATTATTAAAATTTGGTGTAAAAACAAAACAGGATGATATCAATCCTAACTATCCGATGATGGCATGGGATCCAAAGGGGTCAAGGCTTTCCGTTCTCTACGAGGAAGAAGGAAGAATCAAGCTTTTTGTGTATGACGCAGTGACAAAGGTTAAACCTTTTAAAAGAGATTTAACCAAGCTCTTTGACCAGGTACAGGATATGAAATATATGATCAACAGCCAAACACTGCTTTTCAGTGCAGTAAAAAACGGCCATTCAGATATATACACTTATGAGATTGAAAGTGAAGTATTAAAGCAAGTTACCAATGATGTGTATGATGACCTGGATCCATCTTTTGTTTCTTTCCCGAATAAAACAGGGATTATTTTTTCAAGCAACCGACCTTCAGCCCGTAAAAGAGGGTCAGACACGTCCCTGATGAATAATCATTTCAATATATTTCTGGTAACTGACTTCAACACTAACAAGCCCGAACTCAACCAGATAAATCAATTGACTAATTTGAAGTTTGGAGATGGCAGGTATCCTACACAATATAACAATACCCACTTCACATTTGTAAGTGATGAGAACGGTATCGGTAACCGTTATGCAGGTTACTTTACTACCAGAAAAGAAGGATTAGATACTTTAGTTCTTATAGGCGACGAAATCATGCGGAATCCAACAAGAGAAGAAGTGGATTCTACATTACGGGCTTTGAAAAAATCAGATGTGGATTCAATAGCGGTAGTGTCAGTTTCCAGCGATTCGGCTTATGTATTCCCATTAACCAATTACGCCAGCAGCCTTTTGGAAACGAGAGAAGCCGGTGACAATAATCAGGTAAGCGAAGTAACCCGACAGAGCGACGATAAAATTCTTTACAAACTAAAAATTGATGAAAATACATTGCGCCGAAGAAATGTCGTTGCGAAGCCTTCAACCTACATGAAGGGACTGATGGAAAAAAGCAGGATTTCAAAAGGACAGGAAATTACATCTCCACCTGTCTCCCAGGAAGAAGATATTTTTCAGCATGAATTTGAACCGGAGAAAATAGATAGTGCTACAGAAGCCCAACGTAAAATTGATAATGTACTGAATGAATCTACTGTCCTCTCTGCGGCAAGATTATATCCTTACAAACCCTTAAAATTTGCCACCGATTATATAGTGGCAGGATTTAATAATAATGTACTAGGAACCCGCTACCAGGTATACCAGGGCGGCTCAGGGCCAATTAATCTTTCTTCTAATAATGGGCTGAACGGAATTGTGCGAATGGGCGTGGCAGACATCATGGAAGATATAAAAATATCGGGAGGATTTCGTCTTTCTACTAACTTAAAAGACAATGACTGGCTCTTG
>JBDTIC010000310.1:0-4920 GCA_039936595.1 Ginsengibacter sp.
TAGGTTATGGCCTTGAGATAGTTGACACAGTACCGATTGAAGTAGCTCCTAATGAATATAATAAAAAATATCTTCAGACCAAAAGGGATAAAATGGGACATAAAATATTAGCTGAGTAAAGTCAATCTGTATTTCCTATTAATATAATCTTATTTAAATTCGATCTTAAACAAGCCACGCTAAAGATAAGACTCTAAATAGGAAGGAAACATCGGGAACACAAAAATAAGCGTCGTTACTGCTTTGCTATAAGCATACCTTTTTCGACAGTAGAGAAAAAATCTTTCATATCAAATGGCTTTGCCAGGTACAAATCGGCACCGGCATCTAAACATTTTTCTTCTGCATTGGGATGAGCGGAGATCATCAAAACAGGTATGGACTCAAACCTCTTGTCACCTTTTAATGATTTACAAACGGTGCGGCCATCAACGCTGGAAAGTAACATGTCCATTATTATCAGGTCGGGCATGATCTTCAATATTGAATCCTCCAGGCCAGTTACATTCATTTTTATATAGACATTATAACCTTTCATTTCCAGCATTGTTTTAAGCATAGCTACAATATCTTCATTATCATCAATAATTATTACCTTTTTAATATTCGTACTCATAACTATAATTATTCTGCAAATGTAAGAGGCAATTCAAATGAAAAAACAGACCCTTTACCATATTCACTTTTTACAGTAATTTTCCCTTCATGCCTTCTTATAATCTCTGAGGCTATGAATAAGCCAATACCAAAACCCGGAAAGGTGCTTTCATTCGTACCTTCTACCCTATAAAATCTCTCAAATACTCTTTCCTGGTCTTTTTTGCTGATTCCGATACCAAAATCCTTTACAGCAACTATCAATTTCTTATCCTTAACACTGCACGTTATCTGTATAGTTTTTGAATTTGGCGAATACTTAATAGCATTAGTAAGAAAATTAATCAGCACCTGGCCAATGCGGTCACGGTCAGCAAAAACCATTACTTCTTCCTTTGAAATTACAGTTATTTCAAACTCGGGATTAATCTGTCTTACTTCCGAAACTATCTCATTTATCAAACCTGTTATCTCAAAATGTTCCTTATTAAAATTCAGTCCACCTGATTTTATCTTAGATACGTCAAGCAATTCTGCAATGAGTTTGGTAAGTGTATTTATTTGTTTATCTATGATTTTTAAAGAATTCTGCAAAAAAGTATCATGGCTTTTTTCATGCTTTATTTGCAACATCTGCACATAACCTTTTATAGAAGTCAGAGGAGTTTTTAGCTCGTGGCTGGCCATGCTTATAAAATAGTCTTTCTGATGCTCCTGTTCTTTTATTTCCTGGATATCAGTACTACTGCCCACCCACATTCGAATATTACCCGATGCGTCTTTTTGAGGAACAATACGGGTTAATTGCCAGCGATATTCTCCGTCAAATCTACGGAAGCGATGCTCAAACAAAAAATCTTTTCCACTGGATACAGACTCCATCCAGAATCTAATATTTTCCTCCCTATCGTCGGGGTGAATCATTTGAAGCCACCCATCTTTTTCTAATTGATCGTGCGTTAATCCGGAAAAGTCAAAAACATTTTGGTTGAAATAGAAAGGTTTACCAACAGTATCTGCAGTCCAAATATGTTGAGGAAGTGAATCTGCCAGGAGACGGAATTTTGATTCACTCTCCTGCAACACTTGCTGATATTTTTTTTCTTCTGTTATGTCACGCAGTGTTCCAAAAATTTTTATTGGCTTTTCATCTTCATCAAAAAATACTTTCCCCTGTTTTCTTATCCAGCATATCGTATTATCAGGCTTTACTATCCTGGCTTCATAGTTATAAATGTGCGTTTTTATCCCCTGTTCAAATGCCTTTTCAACTATATCATGAATATCGTCAGGATAAATCTGGCTGCGCAATTGCGCATAGGTAATTAATTTTGAGGAGTGATGACCGAATATGACCGCAAGCCGTGGTGAATGTATGAAGTGGTTAGTTGTCAGGTCCATTTCCCACGTAGAAATTCCTGTTGCCTCTGTGGCAAGGCGCAATCTTTCTTCCGCACTCTCTACTTTTTTCCTGGCCTCCACCTTGTCGGTAACATCATTTACAGTAATCATGATGCCCGATGTTTTACCGGCTGGATCAAAAAGTGGCGCATATTCAAAATCAAGATAGAATTTTTTTATACCATCGTCTCCTTCGACATAAGCAACAGACTCTTTTTCACTATGTGTTTCACCTGATGTAAAAACTTTATTCAACAACTCGGGGTATTTCTGTTCATTGAGCTCAGGAAACACTTCCAGAATTGGCTTACCAATAACGTCTGCTTGTGATTTTCGCCATACATTTTCAAACATTACCTTGTTAGCCGATTCAATAATGTATTCTCTACCTCTTAATGTTGTCATCGGTATGGGAGATTGCATTACCATACTACGAAAATGCTTTTCACTTTCTTCCAATAAATGTTTTGATACTACAGTATTGGTAACTTCCATGGCCACTACCATGATTCGGGAAATTTCATCAGCCTCATCTTTTAAAGGATGGTATACAAAGTTGAAATATGCATGGTCCAGTTTACCCATCCGTTTTAATGGAACCACAAATTCATTCCCATAAAAAGGAATTCCGGTTTGAAATACTTCTTTAAATATTGGTTCAACAATTTCTTTCACTTCTGGTATCGCCTCAAAAAGGGGATGTCCGATAAATTCATCTTCTGTTCTGTCAACGATTAACAGATAAGCATCATTGGCTTGCGTCACAATAAATTCCTTACCTGTGAAAATAGCTATGCCCAAAGGAGCCTGTCGAACGGCATTACGAAATCTTTTTTCACTTTCTTCAATATTGCGTGATGCTTTATTAATGTCTGCTTCAGCTTTTTTGCGTGCAGAGATATCCCGTGCAATAGCAAACACAAGTGAATCATCATCATATTGTACGCTACCCAAACTTATTTCGACAGGATAAATTTGGCCTTGTTTATTTTTATGCAAGGTTTCAAAGGACGGAATAGTATTGTTCAGAGCACGGTTAAAAAGCTCCTTAAATTTATCCATGTCTAAATTAGGATCCACGTCCGGAATCTTTATATGTTCTATTTCTTCTTTTGTATATCCCCATTTTTTAATAGCAATGTTATTGAGGTAAGCCAAACCGCCATCTTTTCTCATAAGAATAAACGGATCACCCGCATTGTCCGCCATAAATTTGAAAAGCTTGATTTCGGCTAAAACACTCTCTAATTCATTTTTTTTCCTATTAAGCCGTTCTTCACTTTCTTTTAAATCATCAAGCGCCTTCTTTTTATTAGTTGTCTCAATTACGGTAACCAATACGCCGCCCACCTCGCCGTCATCATTTTTAATAGGGCTGTAAGAGAAATCAAAATAACAATTTTCAATAAACCCATTTCTGTCAAGAGGCAGCATAAAATCAGGAAATCCTACCGGCACTCCATTCATCACGCCTTTAAACATGGATCCGATAATATGCCATACCTCCGCAAAGGTTTCTCTTGTACTTATTCCAAGCGCCTGCGGATGTTTTGTCGCGCCTAAAATAGGGCGATAGCCATCGTTATAAATTTGCGTATACTCTTTGCCCCAGGCAATATACATTCCAAATGGATTGTTAAGCACCACAGAAACTATGGTGCGTAAACTTTGTGGCCAATTTTCGGGATCACCCAAAGGCGTTTTACTCCACTCCCTGGCGCGAATAAGTTTGCCCATTTCTCCGCCTCCGGAAAGAAATGGATATTTCTGGTCCACAATAATGTCTTTTTTCAACTTGCCTATTTTTTCTGGAACTGAGATTTTAGTAAACTAGAAAGCAAATATAGCCGAATTTTAAAATGGTTTTAAGTAAATAATGTTAAGAGAAAAATATACTTTCTATGGAATTCTGAGTGCGATTTCCACCTTTTTAAAATATTCTATTTAATGATTTTTTTAAGACGCCTATTTTTTTAAGATGAAAATAATGGTATATCATGGCTCTTCTGCCATAGGGTGCATCCCAAATTGTCGTCAACGAAAATAATTTAAATTTGGGAACCAATAAGTACTACGATGAGTAAAGAAGAATATCTAGCTATTACATCTGAGAAATGGGTATCGTTTACAGAGCAAAGTTTTTACATTCATTACAACAAATGATTGCAAAAGGTGAAGTGGTATTACCCGAAAATACAGATCTTACCGGAAAGGTTTTCTAAAATAAGTACCTACGGCTACCTGGCAAACAGAAATCGTCATCAGCGCATCAATGAAGTACTGAAAAACATGAAGCTTCATTTACACAAAAGGGCTGGTGAGAATCCCTTTACAGATACGCAGGCTCGAACAGTTTGGTATCGATATGGAAGAATGCCCTTGTTGTAAAACCAAAACATTGAAACTGGTAAAAGTATCTTATCCGTGGAAGCAGGCAGAACTTGTGCGCCAACCGGCTGATGAAGGATAATGTTTGTTAATTGGTGTGTTTTTAGGAAAAATAATGACAATGTTTTAGAAACGTAACAGGAAAACTATATCATTGAAATAAAAAACTGATGTAAAAAATTATTAAGTGAAAAATATAATCACTATTTTTAAATCATCAGAACATCTAAAGGCATCCGGTAATGAAGAGAAAGCGTTTTGTAGGCTGAAACTTAATTTTAAAAACAAACGTAAAGAAAAAAGACGGATGATACTTTGTCCCCAATAGCAAAATTTACGGCGACGTCGGCCAACTAAAAAGTATACCGCAAAGCCCCGCAGAGTAATATTTGATGCAGTGCGTTTTAAAGGGGCTTTTCGGATACTTTTCTAAGTGTTGTAAGTAACCAGAATCCGAACAAATTATTACCATATTTTAAGTTGTGAAAATATCAATCCTATTATTTTTATTATCTAGTTTCTTATTTACACAAG
>JBDTIC010000311.1:0-4108 GCA_039936595.1 Ginsengibacter sp.
ATACAATTTAAAGAAGAGCCTGAAAGAACACGCCAATCCTCAACGACCGAGCTATGCGCTTGGCAATGAAGGTGGCTTGCTGTTATGCACATGGCCCAAAGGAGGAAAATTGTCTCTGCCATTCGTTTATAGTGATGAAGTATGGACCGGCATAGAATACCAGGTAGCCTCCCATCTTATGTTGATGGGGAAAGTAAAAGAAGGACTGGATATAGTGCGCTATTGCAGGGACCGTTATGATGGCCGTGTCCGCAACCCTTTCAATGAATATGAATGTGGTCACTGGTATGCGCGTGCCATGTCGAGCTATGGTATGCTGGAAGGACTGACTGGTGTACGATACGATGCCGTAGATAAAACATTACACATTGATTCGAAGATCGGAGATTTCACAAGCTTCATTTCTACTGCCACAGGATTTGGAAATGTAAGTTTAAAAAAAGGAAAACCTCTGCTGAATGTAGTTTATGGAAATATTGACGTAGATAAAATAATCGTCAGCGGAAAAGAAATGAAAGTATGATCCCTAACACAAAACGTGCCTGCGGAACGAATGACAAATTATGATTTGATACTACACACGAAATATTCCTATGGAATTTACAAAAGTCGATCACATCAGAATATATAGTTCGAGAGCGGCAAATTAGTGATTTGGGTTTCATGAATGAAAAGCTTTCTTTCCCATGCAGCCAATCAGAGCAGCCTTAGTATAAAATTATTGCGCAGAAATATCCTTCGTGTTCTTGGTGTTCTTTTTGGTCAATTGTTTCTTATTTTGGTTCGCAAAAGCTTTTTTACCACAAAGAGCACGATGGATAAATGCTTCCCATTTTTATAAAAAGGCAGTGAAATTTTCAAACTAAAGATTCACAATTTTGTCCCTTTTGCTCTATAAATTAACCAAAAGATCTCATCATGCACTATAATCGAACTGTTTTTCAAAAGCTGGCTTGCCTCTTTTTTCTGATGATTACCGTACCTGCTTTTGCTCAAAAAAAGATTCAATTAAAATCTCCCGATGGTAATATTGTTTTTTCGTTTAAAGTCACCAAACAAGCTCCTCAATACCTGGTGGCTTTTAAAGGAAAGACATTGATCGTCGATTCAAAGCTGGGTTTATCTTTTCTAGGAAATGATGATTTTCAAACGAATTTAAAAATATTGAAACCAGTTTATAAAGACGTTGATGAAATGTATGACCTGCCAATCGGCAAAACCAAGTCCGTTCAAAATAAGTATAAGGAAGTATTGATTCCTCTAATAGAAATCAACGGAACCAGACGACAAGTCAAGTTGGTAGTGCGGGCATTCAATGATGGCATAGCTTTTCGTTATGAATTCCCTGAGCAAAATAATTGGCAGTCTTACACGCTGACTGATGAAAACAGCACATTTAATATTACCGGAGACCCGAAGGTTCATGCCCTTCTATGGAACACCTATAACAGCTCGCATGAAGGCTTTTACCAAAAGCTTCCATTGAGCCAGGTAGCAGAAGATACTTTAATGGATATGCCTGCCTTGTTTGAGTTTCCGGACAAAGTTTATATGGCGATAACAGAAGCCAACCTGCGGGATTATGCAGGCATGTATCTAATGAAACATAACGGAGTATTAAAAAGTCAGCTTTCACCTTTACAGGGTCAAACAGCCATAAAAGTAAAAGCGGTTTTGCCCCATCATACTCCCTGGCGCGTAATGATGATCAGTGATCGTGTGGGCGCGCTGATTGAATCTAATATATTGACCAACCTGTGCGAACCTACAATGATTAAAGACCTCTCCTGGTTGAAACCCGGAAAGACAACTTTCCATTGGTGGAATGGAGATATTACTCCGGACACGACTTTTGCTCCGGGCATCAATTTTGAGACGTGCAAATTTTATATTGATTTTTGTGCCCGTAATCATATAGAGTACAGTTCTGTAATCGGCTATGGTGGCTTTGCCTGGTATAAAAGTGATGCGCCTGGTTATTCAAAAGTTGGGCCGCATACGGATGTTACCCAAACAGTTCCCAGCCTGGATATGGAAAAGGTTTGCAATTATGCCAAGCAAGAAGGAGTGGGCATCCACGTATGGGTGAACTGGAAGGCAATCTATCCCGACCTGGAAAAAGCATTTACACAGTTTGAAAAGTGGGGCATCAAAGGAATGATGGTTGACTTCCTGAATCGTGATGACCAGGAAATGGTAAACATACAGGAGGAAATTTTAAAGAAAGCCGCCGAACATAAATTGTTTATCCAATTTCATGGTGCGTACAAACCTACAGGGCTCAACCGTACTTATCCAAATGAATTTACCCGTGAAGGAACGCTCAACTATGAAGTAAACAAATTTAGAAAAAAAGGACTCAGTCCCGACCATGATATTGATATTCCCTTCACCCGCCTGCTGGCCGGAGCTTCGGATTATCATCTCGGAGGATTCAGAGCTGTGCCTCCATCAAAGTTCAAAACACAATACACCCGCCCCCTGATGATAGGAACACGTTGCCACATGCTGGCGATGTACGTTGTACTTGAAAGCTATCTTACCATGGTGGCCGACTATCCGGCAGCTTATGAAGGTCAACCCGGCTTTGAATTTTTGCAGAAGGTACCGACCGTTTGGGATGAAATAAAAGTGTGTAACGCTGAGGTGGGAAAATGCATAACTATTGCCCGTCGAAAAGGAATGGACTGGTATGTAGGTAGTATTAATAACACAGAGGCAAGAACCATAAAAGTTTCTTTGGACTTTTTATCTACCGGAAACTATACTGCCGAACTTTATACCGATGCTCCCGATGTTTCCCAGGATCCTAATCATTTGACGAAGGAAGTCAAAAGGGTTAAAAACTCTGATATTCTTACTATACAGTTAGCTGCAGGAGGTGGACAGGTAATGCGATTGATCAGGCAGTGATATTTCTTTTTTATATTCTGATAAGTTCAAGGGACATCAAATGACTTAATACAAAAACAATAAACCTGCAAAAAAGGTGATTAAATAGTCAAGATCGTGGTATTCATTTTAAAGTAAGAAATCTATTTTTACTCTTAAGAATATATAATATGACGCAACTAAAATATTATTTCACAGCAATTGCATTTTTTTGCTTCAGCTTTTTCACCGTCGCTGCTCAGGTAAAACTAAACCAATCAAATAATGAGATAGATAATGGTAACATCCATCTTTCCGATGCTGTTTTGATTCTGCCTACCGGAGTAAGCGGACCGGAATTAAAAGCATCAGAAATGTTACTGGATGAAGTGGCGAAGCGGAGTCGCATACGTTGGGAGGTGGTGAATCAATTGCCTGGAAAAAATACAAAAGGAATCGTTTTGGGCCAGCGGGAAGAATTGATCCGTTCCTTTCCATCACTAGCAGAAAAGCTTAGGAACCCAACAAATGATAAGGCGGAAGGATATCGCATCGTTACTCTCGAACCTAACCTCATCATTGTATGTGGCAATGATTCCTGGGGAGTACTTTACGGAGCAGGGAAATTACTCCGAATGATGGATTATGCGAGAGACACAGTTTCGATTACAGGCCCTATTGACTTATCCACCTCGCCCCGTTATGCATTGAGAGGTCACCAATTAGGTTATCGACCTAAAACCAATTCTTATGATGGATGGTCAGTGCCGATGTGGGAGCAATATATTCGGGACCTGGTGGTATTCGGCGCCAACGCAATTGAATTAATTCCACCGGTGTCTGATGACGATTCCGATAGTCCTCATTTTCCATTATCTCAGATGAAAATGATGATAGAGATGTCTCGATTGGCAAAAGAATATGGAATTGAGTGCTGGGTGTGGTATCCGGCCATGGAGAAAGACTATGGAAATAAGGCAACTGTAGAAAAGGCATTAAAAGATTGGGGCAATGTTCTGAGCCAGTTACCTCGTGTTGATGCTGTTTTTGTCCCTGGCGGAGATCCGGGACACACCGCCCCAAAAGATTTTTTTCCCATGTTGGAAAAGCAAACCCGGCAATTAAAAAAGTTACATCCGGGGGCGACTATGTGGATGTCTCCACAAGGGTTTACTTCAGCCTGGATGAGCCAGTTTTACTCCATTATCAAAACAGAACCGGACTGGCTGGAAGGAAT